>CALGPR010000302.1 GCA_937960425.1 uncultured Lentisphaeria bacterium | reverse complement strand
TTGTGAAAAACTTCTATTGCCGCCGCCGCATAAAGACTTTTTTCAATATCTCCGCCACATGCGCCGCAACTCCACATCACCAGTGCCGGGCGAAGACGTTTCCCCCCGCGGCTCGGATAATCCAGAACCGCACGCCGTAATTCTTCCGGGCGGATCGTTTCAGGGAAGTCATCCTCAACGATCAGCCTGCCGATCCGTTCTGCAACCCGGGTCAACTCTTCAAGCATTCTCTATAATCCCTCAATTGCCATGTAATAACGTTTTGCAACTTGTCATTGCAAAACCGGTGCAACCCGCACGATTACACCTGTATACACTATATCACAAGAAAGAGATTTAACAAGGAAGAACAATTCGGAAGCAGCACCCTTTTCCTTCCTCGCTTTCAAGAATTGCTTCGCCTCCGTGCAATTGGGCAACATGTTTGACAATCGCCAGTCCCAGGCCAGTCCCTCCCAATTGGCGGCTGCGCTCCTTATGAACTCGGTAAAAACGTTCAAAGATCCGCTTCTGATGTTCTTTGGCAATTCCAATTCCATAATCTCGTACCGAAATGACCACAACATTTTTCTGTCGGAGCAAAGAAACGTCTATTACCGGACTGTTGCTGTACTTGAGCGCATTGTTAATCAGGTTTCCCACTGCCTGTTCCAGAAGTTGACTGTCACCTTCACAGGTAATGGGCTCGGGATCAGAAAAGTTGATTTCGACATTTGCTGCGCGTGGTTTCTGTTTGCATAACAGAATGGTATTGGTTATCAGCGCATTCAGGTCTACCGGCATGAAATCTTTATGGGGATCCAGCTGCTTCCGCTCCAGTTCCGCCAGGCTTAAAATGTCGCGAACCAGAAAATTTAACCGTTCCGATTGGGTGAAAATCATATCCATCAACCGATCGAACATCTCTTTGGATAACGTTTCCTGTTCCTCTTTGATTGTTTCTGTCGCACCGATAATGCAGGTCAAAGGCGTTTTCAGCTCGTGAGAAACATTGGCAATAAAATCACTTCGAAATGATTCAAGTTTTCTCAGGTTGGTAAGATCCATTATTGTCAGAAGAAGAAAGTCGCGCCTGTCATATTTGAATACATTGCCTTTCACGAAGAATGTTCTTCCTCCGGCAGGTAGGTCAGAAGAAAACTCCTTTTCAAATGATTGTCCGCTGAGTAGCGCTTTTTCAGCCAATTCCAGCCATGCTTTGGGAACAGCATCGCCTAACCCGGGATGATCCGCCTCACGGATACGCAGCAGCTTTGCTGCCGCCGAATTGCATCGGAGAACCCGCATGGAACTATCCATCAGAACAACCCCTTCCCCCATAGCGCTGAGAATGGTTTCTTTTTCGTTGCGTTCTCCTGTGACTTCCGTCAAGCGTGCTTTCAGTTGTTCCGTCATGTCGGAAACACCCGCTGCCAGTTCTCGGACAATTCCGTGGGGCGGGATTTCAATTTCTGTCTCCAGTTTCCCATCCGAAATTGCCCGCAGCGAAGCCTGAAGCGATAACAATGGTTTACGTACTCGAATCAGAATATAACCAGTAAGAATGCACACTAAAGCCGCCCCAAGTAATAGTGCCCAGAGAACATTATAGTGTGACATTGCCAGCATTTTTCCGGTTTGCTCATTGGCAACCGCGCTACGTAAAACGTAGGTTCCGTGACTGGTTCGCAGAGAGACCGCATAATATGCCATGATTTTTTCTGTTGTACTGCTATACCGGACTGTCACGGCCGGAGTGCCGTTTTTTGCTGCAATAATTTCAGGCCGTGACGCATGGTTGTCGAGAGCGTTTTCGTCTACGTCAGAATCTGTGATGACTGCTCCGTCAGGTGCAATTAAGCTCAGGCGTAATGACGGGCGATGGTATTGCTTGCAAAACGCTTTTGCTGCTGCCAGATCCTCTTTTTCCAACATGGGCTGTAGCGCGCCTGCCGCCAAGTCCGCTTCATTGATAATGTGTACTTCGGCGTCATATTTACAGGCTTGCTCAAAATCCCATAACTGAAAATAAAGCAGTGCTCCGAAAATCGCTACAAGAAATGCCGCAAACAGCGGTACTCCCAAGAGGATCCTGTCTCGATTTTTCATATTCCAACGTTACTCCGCATCATTTGGCGCCATTCGATACCCCACGCCGCGGACAGTTTCAATGTTCGTTCCCCAAGTTCCAAGTTTACGTCGGAGATTTACGATTTGCACATCAATTGCACGTTCTGTTACCGGGTAATCGTCGCCTTTGATTGCTTTGATGATCTGACCGCGGGTATAAACCCTGCCGGGATGGGCGGCAAAAAGTTTCAAGATTTCAAATTCGCTGATTGTCAGCTCAACCCCTTCGCCATTCAGTTTTACCGAATAGGACTCTGTATTAATCAACAACCCGTTATAACGGATTTCATCACTTTCTTCAAGTTCTGCTGAACGACGGAGCTGCGCACGGACTCGCGCAATTAAAATTTTTCTGCTGAACGGTTTGGTAATATAATCGGCGGCTCCAAGCTCCAGGCCCAGGACAACATCAGATTCCTCACTTTTTGCGGTCAGCATGATAATTGGAATATTCCGCGTTTCTTCATTCGCTTTTAATTTGCGGCAGACAGTCAAGCCGTCAATTCCCGGTAGCATTAGATCCAGAATAATCAAATCTGGTTGCCACGAGCGAGCTCGCACTAACCCTTCTTCTCCGTTCGCGGCTCCTTCAATATGGCTGAATCCAGCATTTTGCAATGTAAAGGTCAGAAGTTCCCGAATTGCATCTTCGTCTTCCACAACTAAAATCTTTTCATTCGCCATTGTCACACGCCTCCTGTTTTTTTTCATTCCATGGCGGCGAAAATTCAAAAATAATGAACGGATCCTCCTTGAGGGCTTCCAGAGAAACATCTTCAGGATTCTCCGTTGTGAAATACTATACCATTTGAGTATTTATATTCCATCCATTCATTGTTAGTTTTCTGTTCTACACAGATTCTGAAAACAAAAAAAGTTCCGGAGCAGCTCAGCTGCTCCGGAACCGGAAAAATTTATTACAACAATTTGCAAGGAATTACGCCAGACGGATTGCATCTTTGTATTTTCCATCTTCTACGACCCATGCGTATACTTCATCCGTATCGCCCAGTCTCAACACCACGTCATCCGTACCGTCGTTGTTGAAGTCACCGACGCCGGCAATGCTCCAGTTCGTGTCGGTAAAACCAACCGAAGTAACTTCTGAATACGTTCCATCGCGAACGATCCACGAAGCGACATTACCGTCGGCTTTGTTCCACAACAGAACATCGTCAATTCCGTCTCCGTTGAAATCTCCGACGCCGGCAATCTGCCACTGATCAATGACTGTTCCGATTCCACCGACACCGCTGTATTTACCGTCTTCCATCGTCCAGTAAGCAACATGTCCGGTACTATCCTCCTGGAGCAGGACATCGTCAATTCCATCCCCGTTGAAGTCGCCGAGGCCGACAATATCCCACGCATCGTCGACATAACCGGCACCGTCTGCTGTGGCGTAGGCGTAGTCTTTAATTGTCCAGGTTACCACTCCACCTGCGACCATGTCTTGCAACAGGATGTCATCAGTATCATCGCCGTTGAAATCGCCAATACCGATTACTTTCCAGGGATCTCCTGCCTGTCCGGCTCCAAACGCTTCGACATACTGATTGCCTTCGATCTTCCAGCCAGCTACTACGCCGGTACTGCTGTCACGAAGCAGAACGTCGTCGGTGCCATTGCCGTTAAAGTCGCCAATACCGACAACTTCCCAACTGCCCGCTGCTGTCCCAAGGTATTCTGATGTTTCAACGGTTCTGATATTCACATTGCCGAGATAGCGATCAACTGTAGCAACTTCATTGGCTCCATCGCTGAAATGGCCGAACCACAGTTCTGAATCGATGCTGCGGACTTCCAGTGCAACCTGGTTGTTGTCAAGGTTAAGCGTATATCTGTATCCCTGGTGTTCGATTACCGGTGACGCTGTGGACAACGTACCCAGGACATCTCCAGCGGTTGTCTGAAGAGTAAACGGAAGGGTGTTATTCCAGCGGTCTGCCGCCAACACATATTTGCCAACCGTCTGATCTGTACGAACCGTAATAATAGCGCTATCGCTTTGGATCGCAGAAAGAGACGTCAACAACGCATCGCAACCATCGTCGAGTTGATCGATGGCAAAAATAACAGTGCCGTCAAATGTTGCCTGTTGAACCGTTGTTGCCAAGGTGGTAACTCCAGTAAAGGAGAGCTGTGAGTCGATAGTCAGGGCAGTCACTGTGCTGCCGGCATTCAACGCTGCGTTGACAAACGTTACTTCGCTGGCAGAAATTGAGCTGCCGGCATTCAGAATCAGGTTTTCGGCTATACCGTCTTTGATCGAGAATGCTTTGCCGGCATTAGTACCGGAAATCGTCAGCGCAGCAAGATCGCCAAAGGCATAGAGCGCACCAGTGTCCAGCATTATATTTTCCGCTATCGCCCCCGTATTCATATCCAGCAGTCCGCCATTGGCAATCGTGATATTGGTTGCGGTGGAACCGTCTTTCAAGGTCAGGGTGGCTCCATCGGTTACAGTTGACTCCTGCACCGTATGGCCAGCCAGAACAGTAAGCGAAGATTCTTTCCCCGTTAATGTCAGAGAGTCAGCAATGCCATTTTCGATCGAAAATGCAGTCTCATCGATTGTCGTTTTGACAAAAGTTGCATCGGTGGTCAGCACCAGTGCTGTGGTTTTTGACAGGGAAACATTTTCCACACGGCCTTTGAGGGCTTCCAGTTTTGTATTTTCGGCAAAGAAACTGTTGGTCAATGTTCCGGCACGCATACCGAAGTTACCACCTTCTTCTACAATCAGGTTTTCGGCTGTATTGCTGGTGATGAAGAATGCACCTTTGCTGTTTTCTCCATACAACGTGACTCGATCCATATCGTCGATTTGCAGCACCGCACCGTCTTTCTGAACGACACCCAATGCTGTTCCGCCGTTTGCCATATGAAGTTTGCCGGCAGAATCGAGCAGGACATTCTTCGCATATCCAGCAGAAGAGAGCTCCAGAGTGCCGCCGTCAAGAACTGTAGTATCTACCGCACTGCCAATTACAACCGAAAGTCTGGCTGAATTACCTTCGACCAGGAAGCTGCTGGCAACATTGTTAATCAGCGAGAACGCTCCCAGACTGTTTGTGCCGTTAGTCAACGTACCTTCTGTGGTTGCATTGATCTGTGCTCCTGCTTCCAATTTGATGCGGTTGGCTGAACCGCCGGAAATGGTCAGCATTCCACCGCTCTGCACAACTGTTCCATCAATACTGCCGTTTTTGTTCAATTGTTGAATGCCACCAAAGGCAACGGTCGTATTGTGCGCGGTGCCATTTGATTCAACAATCTGAATACCGCTGGATTGCACTTGTGCACGGTTGGCAATTCCCATCCCGAGAACGTACTGTACTCCACCGGATTTAATCGTTGTATTGTTGGACTCTGCAATGATATTTTCAATGGAACCGACTACCTCTGTGCCGTTGTTCCCGACAACCGTGTAATTCCCGACTGCACCACGCCCGGTGATGGCCAGTTGCCCGCCGTTCTGGACGATCGTATTGTTTGCCGATCCGGCATACTGAACGGTGAAAAGACTGTCATTCCCTTCAATCAGAAGATTTTCCGCATTACGGAATGCAATGGAGAACGTTCCGTACTGGTGGGTGCCGTTGACCAGTTCGCAGCTGGTATCGCCAGAGAAAGAGGCTCCCGCTTCCAGAGTGATGGTGTCGACTTTGACCGTAAAGTTCAACTTGATTTCGCCGTCTTTTTCGACCCGGATATTGTTTGCCGTCGTGAAGTCAGCCAGGGTCATAATACCATAAGACATGACAGTAGAATCTTCTACAGTGCCGGAAACAGTCATCATTCCGCCTGATCCGACATGAGCCTGAACTGCGGAATGACCGCTTTCCACCTCTACCTTTCCACCGTTCCCAAAGTACAGATTTGTAGCAACGCCGTTGGAAACACTGAACTCACCGAAATCATTGACCCCGTAAACATCGGCTACAGTCGAAAGGGACAGAGATGCCGCACCCACTACCGTCAGATCTTTGATTGATCCACTGTCTTCAAAGATGTTCAGTTCTCCGGCGTTTTCCAGACGAACCCGCGTCATTGTACCGCCTTTGCGTACGGAAACATGTCCTCCTGCAAGCGTCGCATCGACAACCTGGCCGCCGGAAATGAAGGTCGCTCCTCCGTAAACAAAGAGTTCCGATTCCTGGCCATAAAGGGTATGTGTCCCGCTGGAAACTTTTACGTTCGAGGCACTGCCGAAAACATTCACGTTGGCGGTATCGACCATGGTAATGTTTTCTGCCGTGGCTGTATTGTAGATGTTAAAGACGCCACCATCTTCTACTCTCGTGAGCAGAGAATTGCCATAAAGTTCAAATGTGCCAGCAGAAACACGGACATTCTCTGCAGAATCTTGACGTTGTACTGTCAATTGTCCATCGTTACTGACCATCCAGTTGAGTGCTTTCCCGTCAACAATGGAGCCGGAAGTACTGTCATAATTTGTCGCATGATAAACCGTTGCATCCGTCGTGATGGAGATTGTTGCGCCGTTCATTGACAGGTTGTCCAACACGGCTGAGCCTTTGACTTGCAGAGTTCCCTGCGTGGCCCGGAGATCGTTAGCAATGGCTCCGGATTCCAGAACAATGTTTCCATACTGGTCGATGTCGTTGAGAGTGCCCTGTTCGGCCACAGTAATATCTGTCGACGTCATAAGCAACTGAGACAAAACCGCATCGGTGCCCACGGAAATAACCGAATCCGTTGCTTGAATGTTCAATACATCCGCCCCGCCATTCATTGTCAGAATACTGTCAGTAAGGGTGAATCCATCCACAGTCCCCATGACGGTAACTTGAGACTGACTTTCTGCAACTGTCGACTCCACGGTAAAGCCGCGAACTGTTCCGCCAGCTTCAACGATTGCAACACTGGAATCCATTGTAACGTTGGAGGCAGATCCTTCGTTGCCAACGGTAAACGTTGACCCTGGATCGATAACAATTTTATCTACTGAGGCTCCTGTTGTGACGGTCAGATTGGCTGCCGTCATGTCCAGCAGAGAAGCCTGAGCTCCATTTTCTACGATAATGATTGAGCCATCTACAGCAGTAGTCTGCTCCAGAATTCCTTTGCTGCCGGTGACGACAACTTTACTGTTTTCACGCAGCCAGCTTTCTGCCGCTCTGCCTTTTACCGTATAGGTTGCACCGGCTTCAGCAACTGTCGAAAAGGCCTGTCCGTCTTCAAGAACCGTAAACTCACAGCCTTTATAAAGGTACATCGCAGTTGCAATTTTGGAATTGATGGAGAAGTTACCGAATACTCCCACTCCGTAGGCAATTGTCGCATCCGTATCGGTAACGATGACGCTTTGTTCAAATGTTTGAAGCGATTGAATGCTTGCCCCACCGGAAAGATACAATGCCGCATCGGTTTGAATTTGCATGGTATCAACGTGAGCTCCGCCGGAAACGACAATCCCACCGTTGGAGACAACGACATTGCCGCCATTGCCGCCGGATTCGAACCGCACATAACCTCCTCCGGAAATTTCAAGTTCATCAGTGTAGCCACCGTCGAAAATAAGTTGACTTCCGCCGACGATCGTCGTTTCGAATGCCGACGCGCCATCGCGAAGCTGCTGGACAGCGCCGCCGCTGATTTCCGTCTGCATCGCCGATGCTCCGCCGGTGAGGGTTTGTATTGCTCCGTCGACAATTTGTGTCGCTTCAACAGAGGCTCCAGAGCCGCCGACATGTTGACTGCCTCCAGACAGCGCTAACCCATACGTTCTGGCGTTTTCCGTCAGGCGCATTTCTCCACCTTTGGAAACGACACCACCGGAAATGTTTGCTCCACCGGAGAGATAGAATTTTCCGCCGTAATAAACCGAAATATCTGTCAGCGCAGCATTGCCGAATGCAGAAATATTTCCCCCAATGTCTGCCTTGACAGATTTCCCCGTTCCTCCAGTCATGGATAATGAAGCATCTTTCACCAGCGCAGAATCTACGCTGCCGTCGAGAATCCGAACTGCTCCGCCGCCGGAAACTGTCGCGGAAACAATTGAACCACCGGATTGATTCAAAGTACCGCCGGAGATATCAATTGCATTGACGTATCCGGAACTGACTTGCACTTCCGCTCCGCTCAGAACAATGGTATTGTTGATGAAGCAACTGTCGTCTTGCGCATACATTTTTGCCCCATAATTCAACGTGGTATTATTCACAGTACCTCCGGAGAGATAAAGCGAAGCAAGGCTACCGAGTGTCGTATCCGTTCCCAGGGCATTCCCATACATTTCAACTGTGCCTTGTTCGACGTAAGCAGAACGGATTGTCCCTTCAACGACGACATTGCCTCCCATGGTTACGGACATGGTATCCCAAATCCCGCCGACTTGAACCTGCATGGCGCCGCCAACCAGTTTGGCGTTGTAGCCAGACCCGCCGGAACTTACTTGAATCGAGCCGGCAGTAGCGTCTACATCGGCAATCAGACCATGGTCAAAGACTTGGATAGACCCACCGGATTGCACGACGTCGTTGACTGTTCCGGCGAGTTTGAGCGTGCCGCCGGAAATATAAGTGTTTGTCGCAAATCCGCCGGTTCTGACATCCAGCTCGCATTCTTCAGCAAGCAGGAAATTGTTGGCACTGTGATTAATAATGGCAATTTCGCCAAGGGCGTTTGTCCCGTTGGTTAAGGTTGCATCAGTGGAAATGCTGAATTTCCCGCCTTCGGCAATCGAAACGGTGTCCAGAACGACAGCGCCTTCAACGTTCAAATAACTGCCGGAATAGACATTGAGATTTGCGGCTTCCCCGCCAGTTAACGTAGCAACACCGGCTTTTAGGTCAATATCAGTTACAGTTCCAGCCGTGGTAAGAGACCCGCCAGCGACGATAATGTCTTTTCCTTTGTTGCCACTGAGAATGCTGAGGTCTTGCTCAGTAAACAGGATAAAACCGGTTGCATCGCCGCCGACAATGGAAAATTCCGTCGTTCCATATTGATTGGAATTCTGTTGCCCATCGGTAACTTCTGCTGCGGTGGACAAGGAAAATATCGCTGTTTCCGCGATGGTGACATTGGAGAATTTTCCAGCTTCTTCAGCGATAAGAATCCCTGAACTTTCGATTGCAAGATTGCTTGCTGAAGCGCCTTCAGCGAAAACAAGTTTTCCCGATGCCTGTACGGTAATGGAATCAAATTCCCCGTTGCCTTCCATAAGGCCCTGATCGCCTACGACAGAGTCAAATACTTTCCCGTTTTCGTAGACGTACAGTTCACTTCCCGCAGAGAGGTCAAACCCTGACCCAATATGCTCGGAAAGTGAAAAACTGCCGAGTTGATTTATTCCGGTGACAGTTGCATCCGTAGAGAGAATCAATTTCCCGCCGGCAAGATGGTTCAGATCGTTTACCTCCACGTTTCCAGATAAAGTAAGAGATCCATCTTCGCCAAGGGTAACATTTTGTGCTGACGCGCCATCGGTCAATGTTCCGCTGCCGTTTGCACTGAGCTTCAGGTCTGTGACTTTGCCGGCAACATCCACGTCCGCTCCGGAGAGTACTTCCACTCCGTTGGCTTCATGACCAGCAAGAACCGCAAATGCTCCGCCGTTCTCCACCAGGATATTGGTTGCACTACCATTTTCAATAGAAAAAGTTCCGTTTCTGTTGGTCCCGGAAATTAGAGTCATATCCGTCGTCGCAGAGAAAATCGCATTCGATTCCAATGCCAGATCAGATGCGGATGCTCCTCCTGCAAAGATGACGGTCGCATTCCCGCTGACAACAGTATTTTCAGTAATGCCGGTCTTGTTTACATACTGGGTCGCCCCTTCAAGAAGTTCCGTTTCTGTGACTTTCCCGTCGACATACTGCGTGCCACTGATGATTGTTGTACCAATTGCTTCGGCTTCTGCCCCGACGATCTGCTCTCCATAGAGGGTCGTGTCGGTAACAACATTCTTTCCCTGCAAGTCCATTGTTCCGGAAAGAATCGTGGTTCCGCTGGCCGCTGCGTTGCCGGTTAGAACAATC
>CALGPR010000301.1 GCA_937960425.1 uncultured Lentisphaeria bacterium | reverse complement strand
ATTGTCCGAAATACAAGGATTGTCAACTATCGGCAAAAGCTTTTTGCGTTTGTTTTCCCAATTGAATATCATAACCGCAATTTTTCTGTTCTCTTATAGACAGGAATCACTTTTATCAACAGGGAAAGTGATTTGCTTGCAGTATTTTTGGAATTAAATAAAGCTGGCGAAAAGTTGATGAAATATTACTTTCATAATTGGACATCCCTGCCGGCAGCATGTAAATTTAAAAAATAGAAACTGGGGCAATAAGAAAGAAACAGGAAAGTATTTTTATGGAATTTGTTTTTATTACGATTTTAGCAATCGCCCAAGGCGTTGCTGAATTTTTGCCGATCAGCAGTTCCGGACATTTGGCGGTTCTCGGCCAGTTATTCGGGTTTGATGCCGAGCAGAATGTCCAACTGAATGTTGTACTGCACTTCGGAACGCTGGTGGCAATTGTTGTTTATTACTGGAAGCACCTTTGGACTATGGTGTTGAACCGCTCGAAATGGCCTTTGATCGGTTGGGTAATCCTTGGTTCTGTGCCGGCCGCAATTGTCGGACTTAGCGTAAAAAAGTTAGGTTTGGAAGGCGAAATTTTTAATAACTATTTTGTCGTTGGAGTTGGATTCTTGATTACGGCAACTTTGCTGCGGTGCGCTATGAAAAAATCCAACTTCGATGCGGCAACTGAGCCATTGGAAGCACTTACATGGAAAAAGGCTTTGACCATTGGTATCGCGCAGGGGATTGCAGTTTGCCCTGGTATTAGCCGTTCAGGTTCAACAATTGCTACGGCGTTGCAATGCAAATTGGATCCCGCAGCCAGTGCAGAATTTTCTTTTTTACTGGCAATTCCGGCAATTGGCGGCGCTGCGCTGCTGGATTTTGTCAAGGTCTGGAAGGAAAGTGTCGAGCAGGGAACCGGTTTTACATTGAATTCCGATTTTTTTCTGATGCTTTGGGGGGGAGTCGCTGCGGCAGTGGTCGGCTATATTTCTCTGCGGTTGTTGATGGTTATTTTGAAAAAAGGAAAATTAACCATCTTTTCCAATTATCTTTATTGTGTTGCCGTGCTGGTTTTGGGACTGGCCTTCTGGCAACTTTTCGGGCTGTAGGCTGGAGGGTTGAAGTATGGGTGAGAAACAGATATTGTTCATTGGTGCCGGGCGGATGGCAACAGCAATTGCCGGGGGAATGGTAAAAAAAGGGTTTACCGCGAAAAATTTAAAAGCATATGATGTTTCCAGTGCGGCAGCGGCTGAATTTACCAAAGTTA
>CALGPR010000300.1 GCA_937960425.1 uncultured Lentisphaeria bacterium | reverse complement strand
GTATGAGCATTTTGCTCAACTGTTTTTCCCAGCTCACGGCGGATTCCCAGAACCGTGATAGCTCTCTTCGCGCCAGGCAAATAATCACTGATATTCACTCCAAGCAGAGCTTGAATTTTTTCCGGGCTGAAAATCAAAACCTGATCCAAAGCCCAATCTGCGGCTGCGGCACGAAGCGTTTCAACGAGTCCGCGTGGAACTTCAATTCCTGTTGTTGCGGGATTGGCGATAAATTGTTTCCTTCTGCGTGGCGCATCCGAATAATCGGTATCCGTGTAGCGAAGAGATTTTGGGGTACAATACCGCAGGCATGAGCCCATTTCCCCGCCCCGCCGGCCATGCCTTATTGTCATTTCCATGATTACTGATTCGTCGACATGATCCGGAATCGGCAGGTCTAAATCTAAGTCAAAATGCTCTCCCCATGCACAACGCCATAGATTTTTATTTGCATAGGTATAAACTTTGTCTTCAATTTTTACTTCATTCATGCCTTTGAGTTCTTTGGAAAGAGCTCCGGATCGACAATGTTTTCGACACAACATGCAGTGATCGCAAACACTGCCGGGAGGCAGCAACGGTGATGGCGTCAACTCCATGTCTGTGACAATCGTTACCCAGCGTTGCCTTGCGCCAAATTCCGGAGTAATGGCTAAGCCGCTGTAGCCGAATTCCGCATTTCCTGCCGCGACTGCTGCATGCATGTGAGATAAATCCGGGGCAAACTGTTCTTTCAAATTTTCAAACCCTTTATACCGCCAGATATTGGACGAAGCAATGCCAACAGCCTGAAACCCGAGTTTCTGGATAAAAAGTGCCATTTTGTATGAAATATCATCCAGACGCCAGTTCATATGGTATTGAATTGCATAAGGACCGATTTCTTGAGGGTGAGTCATTCCGCCGCGTTCGATTGAGGCGTCGGGATGGTGCAACGCTAAAGAAATAACAGAGCGGGCAGGGGGCAGAATCCCTTGTGGACTCATCATCAGCGGAGCCCCTTGAAATCGTTCGACATTTGCTATGCCGATCAGATCGACTCGGAGTTCTTTCAGCGCAAACTCTTTTACCAGCATCGTGAGTGGAGAATCGATAGGCATTTTCATTGATATTACTCCAAAAATTCAATATTATTGATATTGATTAATTATAGATGAATAAAATCAAAAGTCAACTCTGATTCTAAAAAAAAACATACTGACACGAATAATACGGGAATGAATGGAAAAAAAAGGAGAATTTGCATTGCCAACAATAGAGGAAGAAAAAATTATAAGGAAAGTTCGCTTTGGGAATAGGGGATCTCAGGTAAAAAATAACTTGCCACAATCGGTTCAGATTGAGGCAAGTTATTTAAAATGTCAGATAGAGATCTGAATAAAATTTTTCTACTGATATAAGGCTACCAGACTCGCTCCAACAGCTGATTACGTAGGCATCAAATAGAGATGGCAGCTGAAACACCATAATCCTTGTGAATTGTTCGTCGAACCCCCGCCGAGAACAGCTGTAACCTGTAGAAAATTTTACTACAGATATCAAATAAAGAGAGTTGTACCGGCATTACGGGCAATAGCGGCAAAACTGGCAACTCCGGCAACAGAGTCCACTTCGATTAATTCTTCTCGCTTCAAGCCCATAACGTCCATCGCCATTTCACAGGCGATGAATTGGACGCCAAGTTCACGCGCTTGTTGAAGAAGTTCGTCAAGCGTCGGAACATTTTGTTTTTTCATGACGCCTTTCATCATCTTTGTGCCGAGTCCGCCCATATTCATTTTTGACAACTTCAAATGATGGAGCCCACGCGGGAGCATCCAGCCAAACAGACGGCTGATCGTGTTCTTGGGCACTTCTGGAGCTGGATCTTTGCGTAATGCGCTCAGGCCCCAGAAAGTGAAGAATAACGTAACTTTACTTCCGGCTGCTGCCATTCCGCAAGCAACAATCAGACCTGCCATAACTTTATCCAGATCGTTGCTGAAGATAATCATGGCAGCATCGTTATTTTTTGCCGTTTCCTGCGTGGGGGACGTGGAATTGTCACCCGAGCCTTTACGGATCAGCGCTTCAAGGAAATCGGAATCCGTGGTTAAGGACAACAGGGCGTTGCCACTATTCTTGATCCAGTTTTTCAGATCTGGAGCAAAGGAGGCTGCCGCCATAACTTTTAAAGTTTCTGCCGGTGCCATTGTGTCAATGGTCTTTTTTAATCGCACAATGGGGCCAGGGCACGCCATAGTGCGGACATCAATCGTCTTATCCGCAGCAACTGGTGTCGCAGATTGTTGCGGTTGCTGCGGTGCTGTCGTCGCTGCAACAGACTGGGTATCTGGGAGACGGTAATTCATTGCCAGATAGGTTTCCATACCACCGGCGAGGTTGACGCAATGGAAGTTATGTTGTTTCAAAATCCGTTCCCCGATATAGCCTCGCAGGCCTACCCGGCAAAAGGTGACGATGCGTTTCGAAGAATCGAGTTCACTCAGTCGGTTGCGAAGAGTTCCCAAAGGAATGTTGATTGCCCCTGGAATGGAACCTTGTTCAAATTCTTCCGGTTCCCGCACATCCAGCAACAGGTCCTCCGGGCTCAAGTTTTCGACGTAAATGGAGTCGGACAATTTTGCAAGGATATTTCCGGCAATCATACCAAGATAGTTAACCGGATCTTTTGCAGAATTATACGGTGGAGCATAGCACAATTCCAATTCCGCCAATTCCGGTGCAGTTTTATGACATGCCATAGCTGTGGCGATAACGTCGATGCGTTTTTCCGCGCCTTTAGCGCCAACTGCCTGTGCCCCTAAAATTTTTCCATCCGGGGCAAATAATAATTTCATATGCAGCATCGCTCCACCGGGATAATACGAAGCATTGCTGCCCGGATGAGTGTAGATTTTGTAGTATTGGATATTCTGCTGTTTCAAGCGGCGTTCGGTCATGCCAACGCCTGCCGCAGTCAAAGAACCAACCTTAATGACAGATGCCCCGAATGAACCGCGATATACAGTATTCCCGCCAACCATATTGTCAGCTGCAATACGGCCCTGTTTATTAGCTGGGCCTGCAAGAGGAATTGCAGAGCTTCCGCCGGTAATGGGATCGATAGCTTCAACAACGTCCCCGGCAGCATAGATGTCCGGATGAGAGGTGGCAAGGTGTTCGTCTACGACGATATGTCCCCGCGGCCCAAGCGTAAGGCCGGCAGCTTTTGCCAATTCACTGTTCGGTCTGACACCAACACTCATGACAACGATATCGGCCGGCAGCTTTTCTCCATTGTCCAACACAGCACAATAGGTATTGCTGTTTTCAAAAGCCGTGACTTTTCGTCCTAATTTGAGTGCAATTCCGCTGTTGAGAAGTTCCCGGGCAATGTAGGAGCTCAGTTCCTGATCAACTGTCGGCAACACTTGTGGTGCTAACTCTACTATTGTAACTGACAAGCCTTTGCGGCGGAAGTTTTCCGCGATTTCCAAGCCAATTGCACCCGCGCCTACAACAATGGCCGTTTGGGCG
>CALGPR010000299.1 GCA_937960425.1 uncultured Lentisphaeria bacterium | reverse complement strand
CCTACCGGTTGTTTCGGACGTCTCCTTTTCCATCAATAAAGGGGAAATTCTGGCTCTGGTCGGAGAAAGCGGCTGTGGAAAAAGCGTCAGCTGCCTTGCGCTGACGGGGTTGCTCCCGAAACCGGCAGGGCGGCTTGCCGGTGGGGAAATTCTTTTTACCAGCAGTGATGGAAAAACGGCAGACCTTGCCCATTTTTCTGAAAAACAATTACGGAAAATCCGAGGTGGCGGCATTGCGTATATTTTTCAAGAGCCCGCCGTATCCCTCAATCCAGTAATTCGTGTCGGGGATCAGATTGCCGAAGCAATTGTGCTTCATCGTAAAGATATCCATGACATTCGCAGTGAAGTCATTTCCCTTCTTCATCAGGTCGGCATTCCCGCCCCGGAAAAACGCGCAGAAGCATATCCTCATGAACTTTCCGGTGGAATGCAGCAGAGAGTTATGATTGCTATGGCGTTGGCAAGTGCGCCGCAATTGCTGATCGCCGACGAACCGACGACAGCTTTGGATGTAACAATTCAAGCCCAAATTCTCGACCTGCTTCGAGAATTGCGGGAAAAACGCGGCATGGCAATTATTCTGGTTACCCATAATCTGGGAATCGTTGCCGAACTTGCCGACCACGTCGCAGTGATGTATGCCGGAACTATTGTAGAAAGCGCGCCGGCACGGGAATTGCTTGATCATCCGTGCCATCCCTATACCCGGGCGCTCCTCAAAGCAGTTCCACACCTTCACGGGAACAGTGAGCGGCTGACAACGATTCCCGGACAGGTCCCCTCCCCTGCGGACTTCCCGAAAGGGTGCCGTTTCTTCGGACGTTGTATCCATGCAGAAGAAAATAAAAGTCTTGCGCAGTGCTGTTGTTCAGAACGCCCGCATTCACAGGAAGTTTCCCCCAATCATTTTTGCAGTTGTCATTTGCTGGATCAATCATGAAAAAAACTATTCCGATCTATAAACACAATGTTTTATTGAACCGCCAGTTTCCGATTCTATTGGGAATCCTCGTTTTGCTGGTACTGGGGTCTCTGCTCATTGCTTGGATTATGACCCCACAGGACGTCTGGAAGACGCCTGTAGAGTTGATGCAAAGGCGCTTACCGGTCAAACCGCAAAATGGAGAACCGTTATCGGAAAGTGATCGACGCGAAGCAGAAAGTCTGATGCGGAATGCAATGATTTTAGTAGGACATGGAGACCTTGCCGGGGCGTCGGAACGACTCAATTCCGTACTGACGTTTGAACCGAATAATGTCAACGCCTTACTGTTGCAGGGGCGAATCCATGCGACGCTGCAAAAATTTCCGGAAGCTAAATTTTTTATTGAACGCGCAGTAAAAGTTGCACCGAATAATGTTGATGCGCTTGTCTGCTACGCTGATATCCTCATGAATGTCGGCCAACCATCAAAAGCAGAAGAACCGCTGCTCTACGCGCATGAGCTGGCTCCGGAATCTGCGGAAATTCTTTTACGTCTGGGACGGTTGTATTCTGCCTTGGGCAAAACAGACCAGGCAGTTGATTTCCTCCGCAAAGCCGCTCCGGGATTTGGCAGTGAAATGGCTGCTATTCTGCTGGACAAGCAGTTTGATGACGTCAGAAGCGAACCTGCAGTCCGCCAGATCATTGAAGAAAAAGAACAAGCCGGCAATGCTACGGAGACAGATACAAAATGAGCAATATTCACGTTTTACCCCCACAGGTCAGTAATCGAATTGCCGCAGGTGAAGTAATTGAACGGCCTGGTTCCGTTATCAAAGAACTGGTTGAAAACTCTCTTGATGCCGGAGCCACCAGTATCATTGTTACCGTAGAAAAATCGGGATCAAAATTGCTTGCAGTCTGCGACAATGGCAGTGGGATGGATGCCGAAGATGCTCTGTTGGCTCTGGAAGTGCACGGGACCAGCAAGATCCGCGACCTTGATGACATTGACCGAATTTCAACACTCGGATTCCGTGGTGAAGCCATCCCGACGATTGCTGCGGTATCGCGTTTCCGGATGCGGACACGTCGTCACGACTCTGCGGAAGGAACTGAAGTGCTGGTCACCGGAGGAGAAATCACCTCCAATGGGCCGACAGGCTGTGCTCCGGGAACGGAAATCCAGGTGCGAGATTTGTTTTTCAACACCCCCGCAAGGCGAAAGTTTCTTAAAGCCCCGGCTACCGAAGACAGTTATATTCAGGAAGCGGTGATTATGGCGGCATTGGCGCATCCACAAGTCAGTTTTGAATTGGTAATGGACAATCGCCGAGTTTTTCTGTCCCCGGGAGATATTGACTTACGCCCCCGTCTGGCGACATTTTTTGGAAAAAGTTATGCTGATGCCATGCTTCAGGTCACATACAACGCAGAAAACATTGCGATAACCGGTTATATTGCCCGCCCCGGTTTTACCCGAAGCAGTCGCAGAGAACAACGGCTTTTCGTCAACAACCGTCCAATTGAATCAGCGGTAATCTTCCGGGCGATCAAAAATGCCTGCGGAACCCTGGTTGAAGGAGGGAAATATGCCCCTTGCCTGCTGTTTTTACACCTTGCCGGCAACGACTTTGATGTAAACGTCCATCCTGCCAAACGGGAAATCCGTTTTCGCAGAGAGGCAGTTGTTGCCGCCGCAGTAACCAATGCAGTACGTCAGGCCTTGCGCAATTCGCCGCTGCCGGAGTTATCCCTGCGTGGCGGCATCCCGATCGCCACGGTCTTAGACAGTGCGTCAGTCCGCTACCAGCCGGCGGAACAGGAACAACCGGATCTGAGCTATAACGACTGCCCGAACGATAACTCATCCTCCGTCCCGTCGGAAATGCGTGAGCAACGCATCATTCTGCCGGGCCCCCGTCACGCGGATCCGGCTTATGTCCGTTCTGCGCAAGCTGCCGATGCAAACGCTTCAATGGCATTTCTGACCGATCGTGCCCCGGAGCCTCTGGCCGTCGCTCTGCCGCCGACGGAAGAACGAAATCCCGAAAACTGGCAATTGGATCCCGGGACTCCAACTATTCCCTTGGAAAAAGCGAAATTGCAAATGGACTCTGAACAGGAAAAGCAGGTTCATTTTGCCCGGGCAACACAGGAAAATGCACCCTGCCCTTACCACCTGATCGGTGTCATTGATAACACGTATCTCCTGGCGTCGCGCGATAAAACTTTGCTGATTATCGATCAACATGCGGCTCATGAGCGTATTCTTTTTGAAGAATTACTGGAATCCAGTGCCCGCAAAGACGGCGTTTCCCAACGGTTGCTTCTGCCTCTGACTGTGGAACTGGGCAGAATTGGTACGCAATTTCTGCTCCGCAATAAAGACCTCTTTGAAGAGCTCGGATTTGAGCTTGAAGACCTGGGAAGCCACACAGTAATGATCAATGCCGTTCCTGCGGTTTTGCCGAATGTTGACGTAAGGCTCCTTCTGGAAGAGCTTTTTGCCAACCTGATGGGAGAAAGCGGCGCACAGAGCCGCCGTTCGGCACTGGCTCCGATTGCCCAGGCGGCCTGCAAAGCCGCAG
>CALGPR010000298.1 GCA_937960425.1 uncultured Lentisphaeria bacterium | reverse complement strand
ATCTGGCAGCATGTCGTTGTCAGCGCATAAAAGTCAAAGTCGTGAATATGGATGTAGCCTTCTCGATAGGCTTCTGCCTGTTCCGGCTTCAGCAGGTATTTTTCATAATAGTCTTTCGCGCCTTCACAGCCGTATTTCAGCATCGTTCCCATCGCGGTGTCCCCGTCGATGTTGGCATTGTCGCGCTTCATATCACTGGCGTTGGCATCGGTGAAGGTCAATTCATCGTAGACTTTCATCAGGCGGGTCTTCATTTCCCGGGTCCGGGTTCTGCCCGCACGGTACAAAATATATCTTTTCGCGACATCTTCAAACTGATTGCGCATCAGGGCCACTTCGACTGCGTCCTGGATCTCTTCGACAGAAGGTAATTTGTCGTTGTCACGGCTGTTCAGGGTTGAACCAATTTCCTTGGCAATTCGCAGCGCGTCTTCCATGCGCCCGTGCTTTGTCGCTTCCATTGCCTTCCAAATCGCGCCGGCAATCTTCGATTCATCATATAGTACGATTCGTCCGTCGCGTTTTACAATATTGCGCAGCATATTCCCTCCTCATACAGGGGTTATCTATTCAATACAATCTTGATATATGTTTTTATCGATTTTTAAAAGATTCCACAATATGTGGTTTTAATTTTGCTTATACCACTATGGATTGTGTTTGTTTTGATAGTATACACCATAGGTTGATTTTTTGCAAGTTAAAAATAGTTATCATTATCATTTATTCAAAAGAGTATCGCTCTGGAAATGGAAGATAGTTCAATTAAGGAATGCTTGAAATGAGGAAAGTAAAAACGTTAAAATGAGGAAACCAAGCGTTGGACCATGGAGTTATGGCAAAGGCTGAAAAATCTATTTTTCCTTGAAGAATTGACAAAAAATCTGAAAGAAAAAATGGAGAATTTTTTTTAAGAAAAATGATTATTGCAGCCTTGCAAAAAAGCATAAAATGAGCACTGTCGCTATTCTTCGAAAAGTTCACAGATTAACTTCAAGGCAGAAAGCTGCGTTGCTTCCCGAACTTCTTCCCGATTGCCGGGAAAAAGGAATCTGCGTACAATGAGGTGCTGTGGAGATCGGGCGGCGATATAGACGAGCCCGACCGGCTTCTCTGGAGAACCTCCTCCCGGGCCGGCAATTCCGGTAACGGCGACAGTAACGTCGGCATGAAGAAGGTCCGCCGCTCCTTCCGCCATCGCCTGGGCACATTCGGCACTGACAGCTCCGCAGGTTTCCAGAAGATCATCGGGTACGCCTAGAACATCGTGTTTGATCCGGTTGGAGTAGGCAATAATCCCTCCGATAAAGAACTCTGATGACCCTGCCAGTGAGGTAACTAATGCACCAATGCCGCCTCCTGTACAGGATTCGGCCGTACCGAGAGAATAGCTGCGGCTTTTGATCGCTTCTGCTGCGTTAGCTAATGCCGTTTGCGGATCCATAGTCAGAATATCCTTAATTTATCGTGTTGTTATCCGAGGTAGAATTTTTTTCCATCGCTTCAAGCAGTGACAGAGGATATATCAGTTTCCAGATGCCACGTACATGCCACGGTTTGCCAGGCTGTTTTTCTGCGATGACCCTTTTGCCCCTCAACGCTATAAGTGTTTCATTAAACCGAGCTAGTTCCGGCGGGAAAATTTTTGCTCCGATGCGCAACGGGGCTGATTCAAAAAATTTTCTGTTCCGGCACCCCATCATCCTAATGGCTGACAATATGGCTCTTTTTCGCTGATTGATACGAAAGCGTCGCATTCCTTCTTTGCCGTTTGCCGCAGGCAGGATAATTTTTCCGCGGCGGAATGATGCAACCCTGCCAAGATAATGGTCGGCATCAACTGGGGCATCTGGCAACGGATTGTTATCCCCCTGAGTCGTGATTTGTGTCTCTGTTCTGCTGATAATACGGTGAACAACTGTATCTGCCCGGTGGTTGCGGAAGCAAATGATATCGCCAGGAATCAAGTCAGAAAAAGGGGCGTCTTCAGTAAATAGTTCATCTCCGTTACGGAAGACCCGGTACATGCTGTTGCCTTTGTAAAAGAAAGCTGCCATCTTTCATATCTTCCAGAGCTGACGGCACTTTTGGGCATAAAAGCCTGGCGCAATCGCGACGAAAAGTCGAAAAAAACAGTACCACCATGGATAAAGTAATTCTTCTTTACCGCGTTCAAAGCCGGAAACGACACAGGTAGCAAATTCTTCTGCACTGGTTGCCTTACTTCCTGGGGTAGCGGGAGCCGGACGACAGATGCAGGCGCGGGTAGAAAATCCCGTTCCGATTCTGCCGGGATAGACAGTCATGACTCGAACAGAATTTTTTGCTTCTTCAATTCGGAGTGTTCGAGAGAAGGCTGCAAGGGAAAATTTCGCCGCATTATAAGCGCCCATACAGGGGACGTAAACTTTTCCGGCAACCGAAGAAATATTGATGACAGCACCTTTCCGACTGCGTAAGTCCGGCAGTAATTCCCGTGTTAAAGCAACTGGCGCAAAAAAGTCAATTTCCATTAGTTTGCGCAATTCATCCATAGGCAGCTCCGACCAGGTTCCATACGCTCCAACTCCAGCGTTATTGACCAGAATATCTACGGCAATCCCATCCTTTTTCAGTTCCTGTGCCAGGAGTGCTGTAGATTCCGGCAAGGATAAATCACAGGAATAGTACCCGGCAAATCCGGTAATATCATCCGGGCGGTGCCGGGAGACTCCATAGATACGGTATCTGCCTGTCGCAGCAAAGCGGCGAGCCAACGCCGCACCAAGTCCACTGGATGCTCCGGTAATCAGTACAGTTTTCACAGCAAAAACTCCTATTCATTGATAACAATGACGTTGTTCATATAGGCGTAAAAGAAAAGGATCAGCGCAGAAAGCAGTACCAGCAGCGTGGTAATTAACGCCAGCCAGAGCCCGTTTCGCCCAATAAAAAGGGCAACTTTGCGCGATAGCGAAGCATTTTCTGCTTTGGGCGAATATCCTGCCAGATACGCTGAGATATCTGCTTTTAAGTCAGCAACCGATTGGTAACGTGCATCGGCATTCAGCGCCATGGCTTTACGGCAGATTGCATCAAGCGCAGCCGGTACTGGCCGGTAAGGGTTACGCATTTCGCGTGGTTTTTTGATGTTGCCTTTGATCGTTTCCCGCAGCATCTCTGCAAGTTGTTTTCCTGCTAAAGGAGAAGAAAAAGTTAAAATTGCATAGAGGATTGCTCCCAGCGCGTAGACGTC
>CALGPR010000297.1 GCA_937960425.1 uncultured Lentisphaeria bacterium | reverse complement strand
CTCCTGCTGCAATTTTTGCCGCCCGATCAGGATGTTTCAGGATGCCGCCACCAGCTCCATTGCGCAGAACTTGGTTGCTCGGACATCCAAAATTCAGGTCAATGCCTGCCACTCCGATTTCTTTCGCGAGCGCCGCACATTCAGCAAGCATAACCATATCGGTGCCCATCAGTTGCAGAAAGACTGGTTTCCCGCTTTCGCGGAATGGTGCAAGAAATTCTTCCATTCGTGCCGGCTTGGGAATGGAATTGGAAATCCGCATGAAAGGTGTCACCCAGTTGTCTACCAGGTTGAGGCGTGAGATGGCAACAACGGCAGCTTCGTGCATGACTCCCTCCATAGGCGCTATTTGCGCAAACGGCAGGGGAAATGTGCAGGAAGAAAAACAGGGTTTCATAGAGTCACTTCTGGCATTTTGGGCAGTAGGCACTGGTGCGGCCGCCGATTTTTTTTGCAAGGATGGTTGTTCCGCAGCGCGGGCACGGCAACCCTGCTTTTCCATAAACTTCCAGTTGCAGTGAAAATTTCCCTTCAGTCCCATCGACATTGCGGAAGTCGTGAATGGTACTTCCGCCTGCTTCAATTGCGGCAGTCAGTACTTTGACTATCGCCTGAACCAGATTGTTGCACTCAATCTTTGTTAATTTTCCTGCGGGCCGAAGCGGGGAAACTGAAGCAGTAAACAACGCTTCAGTCGCGTAAATATTCCCAACTCCAGTGACGATGTCATTGTTCATTAAAAGAGCTTTGACCGGCAGGGCGCGATTCCGGGACACCCGGTAAAGAAATTCTCCGGAAAATGCTGGCGAGAGTGGCTCTACTCCCAACGATTCCAGCTCCGGCGGAAATTCCCGTCCTTCAGGGATTTTGCTTAACACGACAGAACTGAAACGGCGTGGACACTCAAATCGCATCAACTGTCCGTCGCTGAGATGAAAAAAAATGTGTTCATGTTTGCGTTTGGGAACTTCCGGCGATTCGACGCGGACAACTCCGGACATGCCGAAATGCAGAATCAGAGCACTGCGGTTGGTAAACTCAATTACAAGATATCGGCCGCGGCGTGTGCAACGGAGTACCGGTGAATGCAGCAGTTCCGGGTTGGTCAGAGGGGCCAGCGGGCACCGCATGGCGGGACTGAACAATTCCACCCTTGTGATGGAAAGCCCCAGAATGCGTCGTTCGAGAGCACAGCGAATGGTTTCAACTTCCGGCAATTCCGGCATAGAGATTATCTCCTTCCAATGGTTTCAAAGATGATTTCCGGCGCGAGTTCTGATTGTTCTGCGACTGCTTTTTCTGCCAGTTCCCGGGAGGTGATCCCGGTCAGAAGCAGCCCGGAAGAAATTCCAAGGCGATTCGCTCCGAGAATATCCGACTGAAGAGAATCTCCCAACATTAAAATGCGTTTGGGATCCACCGGACTATTCAAGCGTTCGGCGAGACAGTGCATAGCGTACCGGTAGATAGCCGGGTACGGTTTCCCCAGATAGAGAATTTCCAGGTTGATGTCCATATCCTGAAGGAGCATTTTGACAAATCGTGCTTTGGCTCCAGCCCCGATTCCGAAGTCTCCGTTGGGGCCGCCTGGCCAGTAACTGTCGGGATTCGGCACAATAAAGGGGCGTTCCGGGTGGCGGCGGAAGAAATTGAAGACTGCACTGATATTTTTCTGCCAGTTGTAAAATCCTTCTCCGACAATTACTCCAGTGCACTCTTCAATACGTTTGACATCGCGTATCGGAAAAAGACCGGCATTTTCTGCGTAGCAGGGAACCCCAAGATCACCCATGACAAAAAATTTCTGCCCGGAAAAATGATTTTCCCGAACTACATCCACCAAAGCATCTCCGCAGGATATGATTTCGTCAGTTGAAACGTTCACTCCTGCTTTTGCCATCAATTGGCTTTTTTCCAATGTGGAGTGATTACCGTCATTGGTCAACAGATAGAAAGGGATGTTTTCACAACGGAGGTACTGCAAAAAATTTGCTGCGCCGGGCAATTCCTGCTGAGCTGTGATCAACGTGCCGTCAATATCAAAAAACACAGCGTCAAAACCAGCACGCCGGCTGTGAAAAAAGTCAGTAACATTCATGAATCAGGACTCCAGTTGAAACCCCAGTAAACTTAATTGCCTTGTTGCTGCGGGGGGAACGTTGCGGAGTGTAAAAGACGGAAATTCCCGGCGCAACGGATAGTTGCCGCGCAGGGATTCAAAAGCATCCGGTGCTTTGCTCAGCCGTTCTCCATCCTGCCGGAGATCATAAGAGGCATTGATTGCCTGAACCAGAGCCTCTTGGCTATTGGTACAATCGGCCAGATCGATGACTGGATTTTGCGGTTGTTGCAGATTTTCGGGACGGAACGAGATCAGTTCATCGATATGAAAGAAATTTGCAAGTTGGCGGACGACCTGACCGGTTCCGTTGGCTTTGCCGTCGAGAGAATATCCGGCGATATGCGGTGTCCCGCAGCGAACCAGACGTAAAAGTTCCCGGTCAATTGCCGGTTCATTTTCCCAAACATCAATCACTGCGCCCAGCCCATTGCGGATTGCTTTGATTAACGCTTGGGTGTCAACGGCTTCTCCTCTGCCGGCACTGAGAAACAGCTTTCCCCGGAAAGCTGTGAAAAAATCGTCATCAAAGAGATGGAATGTCGGGTGGGCTGTTCCCCGCAGGAGAGGAACATGAACCGATACGATATCGCAACATTCGGCGATTTCCATAAGTGAGACAAAGTCGTTACTCCCTTCACGTTCCGCTCTGGGAGGGTCATTTTTAAAGACTTTGCAACCGAGTTTTTCGGCGGTGGCTGCCACTTTCCTGCCGACATTTCCTACACCGACTACACCGAAGTTCAATTGGGAAAAATCATTCCCCGGTGCAAAGTTCACTAATGCAGATGCAACAAACTGGGCTACGCTGTCGGCATTGCATCCGGGCGCGTTTACTGCGTGGATTCCCGCCTGGTGGAGAAAATCAAGATCCATATGATCTGTCCCGATTGTTGCACTGCCGACAAATTGAACTGTTGTCCCTTCCAGCAGTTCCCGATTGCAACGTGTGCGCGTCCGCACCAGAAGAGCGTCTACGTTCCTGAGAAGGTCGCGACTGATCTTGTTGCCTTCGACATAAATAACATCAGCGTTCACGCTTTCAAAAACACCTTTCAAAAAAGGGATTTTGTCATCAGCAACAATTTTCATCTGGTGAATCCTCCGGGTTCAGT
>CALGPR010000296.1 GCA_937960425.1 uncultured Lentisphaeria bacterium | reverse complement strand
TTGACCATATCGAACCGGAAGTTCAGAAAAAAATTGCTTCCAAACTCGAGCGATTGCAGAAAAATTGTGCAAAACATTCCAATTTGCGAACCATAAAAATCCGGTAAATAACGATGACCAATTCCATAAAGCCAATTTCTTTTGTCCGTGCTGTTTCAGGCGTTTGTTCCGGGACAGCAATTTTTCCGCAATTGGTGCAGGGGTCTTTTTTCCGTACACTATGGCATTTAGTGCTGTTGTCAATTCTTTTGGCTGCGGTGGTTACGATTGGGCGGGGATATCTTTTCGGACGCAATCTTCCCGCCTGCGGAAAAGCGCTGTACCAGGAGTTTGGAGAAGTTTCCATTGGTGCTGCCTATGGAAATATCCATCCGGAACGGGAACCGGACAAGACTCGTTCGGTAATTTTGCCATGGGATCCGCCATTGGAAGTGGTCTATGTTGCCAATTTTGACGACCAGATTCCTGAATTTACTGCACCACTCGGGATCATTTTTACGCCAAAACAATTTTACTGGTATCGAGTTGATGGAAATTCGACGATTTCGCTTTTCCAGATGGGTGCCCTGAAGAATATGTTGAACGCAATCCCGATAGAAAACCTCGCAACGGTTTTAAAGGAGCACGACAACACTGAGTATATGCTTCAATTTTCATCTCCTATCCGGATTAATCCAGACGATCAAATCATTCTGCATTCAATCCAATACACTTTTTACGTTATTACTTATATTGGATCATTTCTGGGAATGGTGGTTCTTGCACTGGTTTCCGTCGGGCTTTTCACGTTAATTTTCGGTTTGTCGAGCAAATTGCGAGGAGTTTCGCAAAGTGTTTTTGCCGTGAAGCCACGTGAAATTATGATTGCCGGGATTTATGCCGGGATGCCTCCAATGTTGATAGGGACATTGTTTTCGGCTCTGGATTTACCCTTTCTTGAATACAATACAATTTATATGTTCGGCATGGCCTGCTATTTGATGTTTGCAGTTGCGCGAATACAATTTTCCCGTCTTCCCATGCCGCCGAACCCGGGAGTTTGAAATGAAAGATAAAAATTGCGACCCTGAATTTCTAC
>CALGPR010000295.1 GCA_937960425.1 uncultured Lentisphaeria bacterium | reverse complement strand
TTGCGCTGCAATACCGATTCCGTTGACCTGGAAAGTGTTCTCCCCGGATCTGAAGACGAAAATGAATTGCTCGCACTTCTCCGTGAGCATCTCGCTCGGACTGGAAGTGATAAAGCAGCGGAAATTCTGGAAAACTGGGAAAGTTGTCGCAGCATTTTTGTCAAGGTATTTCCTGTCGAATACCGTCAGGCTCTGGGCCGCATGACCGCCGCCGATATCAATGCTGTCAACCGTACAAGAGAAGATAACTGAGGAGTAAACTGTCATGAAACAACAGATAGACCGTATTCGTGATATTTATCGTCCCGCCATGGAGCGAAGCTGCGATTTCTGTGAAGTCGAACGTCCCCTTACTATACGGGAAATCTCTGAACAATCGGAACGGTGTATGGCTTGCGGCATTCCGTTTTGCCATGGAACCGGATGTCCGCTTGGAAATGTTATCCCGGAAATGAATGCTGCCGTTCATGAAGGAAAATGGAGAACCGCATACGAAATCCTTTCTGAAACCAGCAGTTTTCCCGAATTTACCAGCCGTGTCTGTCCAGCTCTTTGCGAGGGATCATGTGTGCACGCTATTAATGACGAAGCAGTAATGATTCGCCAAATTGAAAAAGCCATTATCGAAACGGCGTTTGCTCACGGTTGGCCTGCGCCCTGTAAAAATTTGCAACCGACTGGGAAGCGGGTCGCAGTGATTGGCAGTGGCCCGGCCGGTCTGGGGGTTGCCGATGCGTTGTCCAAAAGAGGACACGGAGTAACGGTTTTTGAGAAAAACGCATTCCCTGGAGGACTGCTTCGCTATGGAATCCCTGATTTTAAATTGGAAAAACAGGTGATTGACCGACGTATTGCTATTATGGAGGCCAACGGCGTTCATTTTGAATGCAATACAGCAATTGGCGAAGAAGTTTCTGCTGAATATTTGAATAAACGATTTGACGCTGTTGTGATTGCCATCGGAACCCCGATTCCCCGTAATTTAAACGTTCCAGGTAGAGAGCTGGCGAATATCCATTTCGCTCTGGATTTTCTTGGCGGACAGAATCGTGCCGTTTCCGGTGAATGCACTGATCTGCCCATCTCTGCTACAGCAAAAAATGTTGTGGTTATTGGTGGCGGCGACACAGGAAGTGATTGCGTGGGAACTGCGATCCGGCAACGGGCTTCTTCTATTATTCAGCTGGAATTGTTACCTCAACCGCCCGAGAAACGCTCCCGCTCTACCCCCTGGCCCGACTGGCCGTATTTGTTGCGGACTTCTTCCAGTCACAAGGAAGGCGGAGAACGCCGGTGGAGTACTGCAACAAAACAATTTATCGGGGACAATGGGAAAGTAACAGCAATCGAAACCGTGCGCCTTGAATGGGAGCTTTCACCACTCGGGCGACCAGTCAAATTCCAGGAAATTCCAGAATCCAATGAAATTATCCCCGCAGATCTGGTACTTTTAGCCATGGGCTTTACAGGAGTGCCTGCCGACGGGATTGCCGCACAGTTGAATTTGCAGATTTCTCAGCGCGGTACCTTGTCAGCTGCCCATGACCGTGGTATCTTTGTTTGCGGAGATGCCGCCCATGGGCCTTCTCTGGTCGTTCGCGCTTTGGCTGATGCAGGAAAAACGGCCCGGCTGGTGGATGCTTACTTACAGAAAGGAAAGAAGTGAAGTAATGAAAATCTCCAAATGGAATGGTCTCGGCAACGATTTTATTCTTGTCGAAAGCCAGAATTGCCCTGACGGTGACCTGGGGCCTCTGGCACGAAGAATTTGTGATCGGCATTGAAAAGAACAAGCCGGAAGCCATTGCGGAAATG
>CALGPR010000294.1 GCA_937960425.1 uncultured Lentisphaeria bacterium | reverse complement strand
GGCGACAGGTCTTTTCAATAATTGCAGGCAACAAAGAAAAATCGCGAGCACTCAGGGCTTTAGCATGGACAGCAAGTTCTTCAAACATCGCACGGTCGAAAAGTACCGCAGTCTTAATAATTTCCGCAAGCCCGCACCGGATTTCCCGGTCAGGCAGTGTTTCCAGGAAAACCGGATCAATAAAAACGGCCCGGGGTTGATGGAATATCCCCACCAGATTTTTTCCTTCCGGCAAATCCACCGCAGTCTTCCCGCCAACGCTGGAATCCACCATTGCAAGCAATGTCGTGGGCACCTGAATAAAATCTACACCACGCATGTACAACCCCGCGGCAAGACCTGTCATATCCCCGACAACTCCGCCACCAAGGGCAACAAAAAGAGAATTGCGGTCAGCATGATCCGCCAGCGCATCACGGCAAATAGATTCTATGGAAGCGAGTGTTTTAAAATTTTCTCCAGGAGGCAGAACGGTAAAACTGGTTTGCGGAATCGCTGTTCCCAGCAGAGGTTCCAAAGCCCGGATATAACCGGCATCGGCAACGTGACGGTCTGTAACAACAAATGGACGGCGGGAAAGCCATGCGGCTTTTTTTCCAAATTGCGCTTCAATTTCCGCATGGGAAGGAAGCGAACCGATAAGAATCGGATACGAGCGGTCGCCGAGACCGACCTCAAAAAAGGGTGCACTCATAATAATTATCTTTTACCTTCGATGAATTCGATAATTCCCAGTATGGGAATCAAATGAAGAGTCTTGATATATCATACTTTATTTTGCAATTTCTGCAACCGGCCTGCCTGATTTTTCACCCGATTTTTTATGATGTCTGCGGAGGGCAGCAAATCTGGTGACAACAATTTGCAACCGTGCGCATTTATGGTATATTATAAAATAGTTTTTTCACCGACGAATAACGATCAAAAACCCCCGGCCTTTTTCGGGGATTCATTAACAAGAGCTGTACGCAACCAGCGTATAGCCCCTCAGGAGATTGCAAATGGCAGAAGAAAAAAATACGGAACTCATGGATAAAATTGTCAGCTTGTGCAAACGCCGTGGCTTTGTCTTCCCAAGTTCAGAAATTTACGGTGGAATCAATGGGTTCTGGGATTACGGGCCTTACGGCGCCCGCATGAAACGCGCCATCGAAGCACTCTGGTGGCACGAAATGGTTGAAACCCGCGATAACATTGAAGGGCTGGATTCAACCATTATCTGCCATCCCCGTGTCTGGAAAGCATCCGGCCACCTCGATCAGTTCAGCGACCTGATGTGTGATTGTAAACAGTGTAAGGCGCGCCATCGTGTAGATCAGATGCCGGATCCGCACGTCTGCCCGAATTGCGGGTCAACAGACCTGACTGAACCCCGCGAATTTAATCTGATGATGAAAACCTATGTCGGTCCAGTCTTCGACGAAGAGCATGTCGCTTATTTGCGTGCGGAAACCTGCCAGCCAATTTTTGTCGACTACGATCAAGTTCGCGTCGCCACACGCCAGAAACTTCCCTTTGGAATTGCTCAGGTGGGGAAAGCCTTCCGTAATGAAATCAATCCCCGTAATTTCACCTTCCGTTCCCGTGAATTTACGCAGATGGAAATGGAATTTTTCTGCGACGGCGAAGAAGGAATGCAATGGTTTGAATACTGGAAAGAACAGCGTATTAAATTTTATCAGGAAAAGCTGAAGTTCAAAGATGACTTTTTCCGGATCTATGTCCACGAAAAACTTGCTCATTATGCAAAAGCTGCTATTGATATTGAAGTCAAATTCCCCTTTGGGTGGGGAGAACTCGAAGGCGTTCATCACCGTGGCACATGGGATTTAAGCCGTCACAGCGAATTTTCAGGCCAAGATCTTCAGTACATCGATCACGATAACAGCCGCAAACTGATGCCGACAGTAATTGAAACCAGCGTGGGCTTGGATCGCATGATGCTGGCAATTCTTTCCAACGCCTATGATGAAGATACCGCAGCGACTCAGAAAGCAGATAAAGAAACTGATATTCGCGTTGTTCTGCACCTGCCTCCAATGGTCGCGCCAATCCAGGTTGCAGTTCTTCCGCAATCCAAGAAACTCAATGAAAATGCTGAAGCGCTTTATCGAGATCTTAACCGCCATTTCCGCTGCGAATATGATGTAACTGGGTCCATTGGCAAACGTTATCGTCGTCAAGATGAAATCGGTACACCGTATTGTGTAACGTTTGACTTCGATTCACTGGAAGACAATTGTGTTACGGTTCGTGACCGCGACACCATGTTGCAGGAACGCGTCAACGTCACTCAACTGCGCAGCTATCTCGAATCTCTGATCGAAAAATAAATTACCATATTTTTTCTTGAGCCTCCCGTCTTGAAACGGGAGGCTCATTGACTTTTTTATTGGTAAGAGAAATATTTTCTTTCAAAAAAATTCAGGCTGGAGAATCCATTAAAATTCCCCAGCCTGAATCATTTCTTGCCGGCAGGCCAATACAGTCTATCCCTGTAACCAGAAAATTCTTTTTCCGAATGACTCCGATAAGTCTCACGCGTTACAGGAATTTTTCATTTTGCCCTATTCGTGGTTTAAAACAAGTACAGTCCAGTTAATCCACGAACCCGTGTCCGGGGCATGGATTTAGCGATTGCCACCAGCTCTCCATCGCTGAATGTAGGAAGACTTTGCAACGAATCGTCAATGACTTCCACTGGGTTGAACTGCTGCAGAACCCAATTCAGCGGAGCAATCACGTCAAGTTCCTTGCGCATGGTTCGCAAATCTTCTTCTTCAAGGAGGCGACGATGCACAGTAGTCCTCACATCCAATTCAACTCCGGCATTCAATGCTGCCTGAATCGCATGGACTACTTTTCCAGCGATCTCGGCATCTGCCGATCCGGTCAGTTCCTGGTACTTTGCCGCCGGCGCTTTAAAGTCGATTCCCAACGCATCCACCAATTTTTGCTTTAGCAATGCTTCTACAATATCGGGCCGGCTGCCATTGGTATCGAGCTTAACGGAATACCCATATTCGTGAATTTCCCGGCAAAAATCGGCAAGGTCGCTCTGTAGCGTCGCTTCTCCACCAGAAATTACGACCCCATCGAGCTTCCCGTTCCGCTTTTTCAAAAAGTCAGCAAAAGCAGCTCGGGAAATTTCCGGCTGACTCTCCGGGTCAAAAATCAGGCAGGGATTGTGGCAGAACGGGCACCGGAAATTGCAGTACCCCGTAAAAACCACACACGCCAGATGCTCCGGATAATCTACCAGGGTAAATGGTACCAATCCACGAATATTCACAATTCAGTTCCTCCGGCAGAATCAACTTCCGGCAATGACTCAACGATCAGCTTTGCAGCTGCAGCGGGCCACTTCAAAGGTCTTGCGATCTTTGAATTCTTCTTTTTTTCCTTTGTTCCAGTTCGATACCGGGCGGAAATATCCGCATACTCGACTGTAGACTTCGGTTTGCGCTCCACACTTTGCCATGATGACATCTCCTCGTTTCAGGCATTTGTATCGTTGTCTTCCACTTCCAGCGGGCAAGTTCCATGCGCGCCGGGAATGTATCCGTGAACCGGACAGATACTGAAAGACGGTGTTAACGTAAAATAGGGAATATGATATTTTTCTGCGATTTTCAGGACAATCTTCGCCACCTGTTCCGGAGAGTCAATTTTTTCCCCGATAAAGGCATGAAAGACAGTTCCCCCGGTATACCGGGATTGCAGTGGTTCCTGTAAATCCAGCGCTTCAAAAAGATCGCTGGTATACCCGACCGGAAGCTGCGTTGAATTGGTATAATAAGGTGTTGTATCGCCTGCGCAGATGATTTCTGGATAAAGTTTCCGATCCAATCGCGCCAATCGGAAGCTTGTGCCTTCCGCAGGTGTAGCCTCCAGATTATAGATATGCCCAGTCTGTTCCTGGAAATCCTGAATTTTCTCTTTCATATGTTCAAGGACTTCAATGGCAAATGCTGCGCCTTCGGGATCGCAGATGGAACTGCCGAGGAAGTTCAAACAGGCTTCATTCATCCCCACCAGCCCTATTGTACTGAAATGGTGATCCAGCGTTCCAAGATATGTTTTCGTATAAGGTAGCAAATCACCATCAAGATACCGCTTCACCACTTTACGCTTGATTTCCAGAGAATCCATTGCCATAACCATTAACCGATCCAAACGGGCGAAAAACTCCTTTTTATCTTTGGCTAAATACCCGATACGGGGCATGTTAATCGTTACAACGCCGATAGAACCGGTCTGCTCGCCGGCGCCGAAAAGGCCTCCTGTTTTTTTCCGGAGTTCACGCATATCCATCTGCAAGCGGCAGCACATGCTGCGCACATCGCCCGGATTCAAATCGCTGTTGATAAAGTTCTGGAAGTAGGGCAGCCCATATTTCCCGGTAACAGCAAAAAGCAACCTGGCATTATCGCTTGTCCAGTTAAAATCCTTGGTAATATTATATGTCGGAATCGGGAAGGTAAAGATGCGTCCATCCCGGTCACCTTCGCTCATCACCTCCAGAAACGCCCGGTTGATCAAATCCATTTCCGGCTGAAAATCGCGATAATAAAGCCCATCCTGCAATTCACCGCCAATAATTACCGGTGTATTCGCCAGATCTTCCGGAACCACCCAGTCAAAAGTCAGATTGGTAAAAGGAGTCTGGCCCCAACGGCTGGCAATATTCAGTCCGAAGACAAACTGTTGAATATTCTGTTTGATTGACCGATAATCCAAATTATCATGGCGGACAAACGGTGCCAGGAAGGTATCGAACGAGTTAAATGCCTGAGCACCAGCCCATTCGGTCTGAAGCGTCGAAAGAAAGTTGACAATCTGCCCCAACGCGGTATCGAAATGCTTTGCAGGTGAAGCGCTGGCACGGCCACCGCGGCCGCGGAATCCTTCGAGCAATAACTGCCGGAGGCTCCAGCCGGCGCAATATCCCACAATCCCGCTGGAAAGGTCGTGGAGATGGAAATCCCCCGAAGTATGGGCCTCCGCTATCTCGGCAGGGTAAATATTTGCCAGCGTATAGTTAGCGATGACAGTTCCGGAAACATGGTTGAGCAAACTGGCATAAGAATACCCGGCATTGGAATTTTCGTTGACACGCCAGTCTTCACGGTCAATGTAGTCAGACACCAATTCCTGAACATCAAGCATCAACTGCTTGTGATCACGCATTTTGTCGTGTTGAGCACGATAAAGAATGTAAAGTTTTGCCGCTTTGCTCAACCCGCGTTTAATGAATGCGTTTTCCACCAAGTCCTGGATTGTGGCAATATCTGGGATCTGCTCGGGAGAATCATATCCGCGGGCAAGCAGTTCCTCTAAAACATCATTACAGATTGTCCGGGCAATCTTGTCATTTCCAGTGCCTGCGGCAGTCAATGCTTTTCCGGCAGCAAGAGCAATCCGCTCCGGTTCAAACGGCACAATACGGCCATCTCGTTTACGCACCTGCACAATCGGCGTAGCATAATGCGGCATTTCATCCTCCCTTTTCGGTTTTTCTTTTCCTGACAATCCTCTGACAACTGCCCCGGCAACAACCGGCCGGAGCAATCTGAAACAGTCATTCCGGCAAATTCCGTTCTCCCTGTATCGGACAGAAT
>CALGPR010000293.1 GCA_937960425.1 uncultured Lentisphaeria bacterium | reverse complement strand
ATTATCCGCCACTGTTACCGTATTGGCTCCCGATTGCTTGTATATTCCCAGAAAGATCCCCGGTTTGCCGTTTACACGAACATATCTGGTCACATCTTCATGGGTGTCAATCACTTCTGCCAAGTCGCGAATCCGAATGATTACGCCGTTTCGAATCGCAACAACAGTATCGCGCAATTCTTCCAAATCTTGCAATGTCCCCGGCGTACGGACACGAACATCCAAACGTCCGGAACGAAGATTCCCCGCCGGAGTAGTAACATTCGCGTCTCGAATACGGGTCAAAATATCCGAAAGGTTCAAGTCAAGTGTCTTGATTTTATCCGCATCCAGTAGAACTTGGATTTCTCGTGTTTCTCCTCCAGACACATCTACTGTGGCAACACCATTGATTCGTTCCAGTCGGTACTGCACTTGGTCTTCGATCAATTTACGCGCCTGTAACAAATCCATTTCTGTTCCGACACCCAGGCGCATAATCGGAGAATTTGCTGAGTCAAATTTACGGATTACCGGACGGTCAACGTCATCCGGAAGCGATCTCATTACGCGATCCAAACGGTCGCGCACGTCTGCAACCGCTGCATCCAAATCAGTTCCCCAGTCAAACTCTACCGTTACATTACTGCTTTCTTCGCCAGAGGTAGAGGAAATTACCTTTACTCCCGGAACGGCACTGATCCCTTGTTCAATGGGACGGGTAATTAATTCTTCGACTTCTTCTGGGCTCGCATCGTCGTAAGTCGTACTGACCGATACTACAGGATAGGTAATCTCTGGCATCAGGTCTACCGGCAGATATTTTAGAGCCACTCCTCCCAGAATGAGCACCACACAGGCCATCATAGAAATGAAGACGGGGCGTCTGACGGAAAATTCAGGTAAATTCATTTGCCATCACTCCCACATCAATTGGACGGCTGTTCAGCCGCGTCTTTTTCTTCCGGAGCCATTTTCCGCGCAGAGTCCATCACCAGAACTCCATCTGCCAATTGGTGATTTCCCAACGTAATGATTTCATTCGGCAATTCCGGCGAAACAATTTCAATATTGTCGTCGGAGACGATTCCTGTCACAACCGGCACAAAGGTTGCAATCCCCAGAAGGTGAGTTCCATTTTGTTCTACACCTTCGGAAGAAAACGTGTATACCCCTTCAATCTCACCTCGGCGCACCACTGCGTTGCGAGGCAGCACCTGAGCATTTTCGTGGATGTCAAATTCAATTTCAACTCGTACAAACATCCCCGGTTTCAGCAACCTTCTTTCATTCGGGACTGTTAATTCCACATAAGCTTGACGGGTATTGCTTTCCAGAATTTTGGAGATGTTTGATACGGTTGCTTCAAAGGTTCTATCCGGAAAAGCATCGGTGGACAATGTCGCTTTCTGCCCGATTTTCAACATCGGATAGTCTTGCTCAATAACAGAAATGACTGCACGCAACTGATCAATTTCAATAATAGTCAGAAGCTTCTGATTCGCCGAAACCAGAGTTCCCGCGTCTACATGCTTTGCCCCGACATAACGAGCTGCACCATGATATTCCGGAGGTTTGATAGTTACTTGAAATTCCATTTCTGGGGCATTGTCATTTAAAGCAGAAAAAAGGACTTCCCGCAGGGTTTCCGCCGAGATCGGAGTTCCTTTCGGT
>CALGPR010000292.1 GCA_937960425.1 uncultured Lentisphaeria bacterium | reverse complement strand
TTTTCAATGCTCCATCTGGTTCGCATTCCTGAATCAGGTTTTGCGAGAAGAGGAAAATGGTTCCTCGCTCCGGCGCAGCGACAACGGCAACATCCGTCGGCATAGGATTACCGGAAAAAAGTTTTCTGCGTTTTTCCGGACGGTTGGAATCATAAAGAATTTCTCTTTCTGTCCCGTCAAGGGCACACTTCATCAAGGCGCCTCCTCCCCGTTCGCTCATCCACACATAAAGGGTTTTGTCCAGCAACGCTGCAGATTTGGGGTCGTAGGGCATGTCGTCAAGTTCCGTCATTGATCCGTCATTCAGGTTAAAAATCAAAAGAGAATATTCAAAAACACCAACTGCGTACGGCCATTGGACTGCAAAGCTGCCAAATTTTCCGAAAGCACCGGAAGATGCATCTTTTCCGGTAACGCCTTTCTTCAATGTTCCGCCGGCAAGAGGAGTAATCTCATGCGTTTGGAAGTCCAGAAAAAAAATCTTGTGATTCTGAAGATTCATTCCGCCAGCATACCAGAGATAACAACGATCATCAACAACGATAGTTTTGCACAACGTTCCCTCTCCGGGCAGCGTCAGCAGCGACTTGATGGCAACATCAGCGTTGAGCCGCTCAATCCGGAAATCGTCGTAAGTTACGGCATCGTACCATTGCCATTGCGGAAAATCGAAGTTGTCTTCCCCGACGCCCCTGGTCATTTTCGCATAAAGGCTGTCGCCCGTTTCGGTCAGGACAAACGCCGCAGGACACTGCCGGGCGGCGGCCAGCCACCAGCCGTAATCCGAAAATGGAAAGATTTTCCGGTCAGGAAGTTGTGCTCCATCAGGGATGAACAGCACTTTGGTCGCTTTTACCGGAAGCGTTTTATAAACATATTGCAAATCCGGAAGCACTTTTATTTTTTCCCAATTGTCGCGGTTCATTTCGGCAATCGCGGTTGCCAGTTCCGCAAACGTTTTCCCGAAAACGTCGCCAGCTAAAAGGTATTGGTAAAAGAGCGTACCTTCGCTGTCCCGGAGCAGAATGGCCAGAGAGGAGAACCGGTAATTTGATCCTATGTCAACAGTTCCGCAAATTATTCCGTCATATTCCGGCATTTCTGTTTTGATCATCTCAAAACAGCTGGCAAGATCACCATAGAGATAATTATGCGTTTCGGGAAATTGGGAAAACGCTTCTGCGCCGATAAGACCACTTGCTTTTAACGCTTCAGCAAAAATTTTCGCCATTTCTACTGGCGCTGGATCCGACGATCCCATCATTTCCGGCAAAAGCGGCATCACCAGAATTTTCTTTTCCCGGCAATCCATCGTTTTTTGCGACGGCGGCTCCCACGCAGAGGCGCTAAACCCTGTTACCAGCAACAAACACCAACACAGAAAGAAACGCATTGAAACACCCCCCGGTTGTAAACATGATTCCGGCGTGATCGCCACGATAATTTGTTTTACTGTTACTATAGACGAAAAAAAAGAACAATTTCTTAGCAGAGAAATTTTTTTAGAAAAAAAAAAGCCCGGACAGAGAAAGTCCAGGCAGAAATATAACAGAATGGAGCCGGCTGTCAGACTTGAACTGACGACCTGATGATTACAAGTCAACTGCTCTACCACTGAGCTAAGCCGGCATATTGATTCATTACTATGATACAAAAAAGGAAAGTTTTCAAGTCCTGTCAGCGTTTTTTTTATAAAAAAGAAGGATTGCGTCTCCCGAAACAGTACTTTGCCAGGGAATCAAAGAATTTAAAAAGTATCTTGTTTTTTTACTTGCAAATTAAGAAAAGGCGCACTATTATTTGAATCGGCAGTGTTGTATTGATCCCCCCGACGGCATTCCGCAGTACGGGGATGCAGCAATATTTGGATGGAGCACGGGAGATTTAACGTGGCAAAAGATAATGAGTTTATCATCGAGTTACTGACTGAAAATGGTTTGCTTTCGCAGGACCAGTTGGCAGAAGCTCGCCGGTTTTCCGCCGATAGCGAGAAGAAGATTTCCGTGATTGATGCGGTAAAAAAACTTGGGTTTGTTTCCGACGCCGATATCACCGCTTTGCTTGCACAGCAATACGGAATGGAAACCATCGACCTCGACCATTACGAAATACCTTCCGAAGTCGTTTCGATGCTTTCCCCGGAAGTCGTTACGACTTATGACGTTATTCCGGTCATGAAAAATGACGATGTCCTTACTGTTGCCATGAGTGATCCGACGGATATGGAAACCATCGATTCGTTGCGTTATCTTCTTGGGTGCGACATTGAGGCGGTAATTGCCCCGGAAGCTCAGATTCAGCGAGTAATCGAACGGAATTACCGAAAAATGAGCGATTCGGTCAGACAGTTTATGAATGAACTTCAGGAAGAAGTCGATTACCTGCCTGAGTTCAATGATGGGTCTGATGATCCTTCCGCCGATGACGACGAAAATCAGGTCATCAAACTGGTTTCCCTGATCATTACCGAAGCTTATAAAAGCAAAGCGTCGGATATTCATATGGAACCGCTGGAGAAACGTTACCGCATCCGTTACCGCATTGACGGCGTGTTGCGTGAGGTAGAAGCTCCACCCAAATATTTCCAGCCCAACTTGACCAGCCGCCTGAAAATTCTGGCGCACATGGATATTACCGAAAAACGCATCCCCCTGGACGGCCGCATTCAGACCAATGTTGGAGATAAGGATATTGACTTGCGTGTATCGTCAATTCCAACGACACACGGAGAGTCCATTGTCATGCGTATTCTTGACAAATCAAGTATCCAGCTCGATATTCCGAAACTTGGTTTTTATGCTGATGACCTGGAGCTGGTCAACAAAATCATTAACTTTCCGGATGGCATTTTCCTGGTAACCGGCCCGACCGGGTCCGGGAAAACCACCAGTTTGTACGCTTTTTTAAATACAATCAATACCGTGGCGCGCAAAATTATTACTGTGGAAGACCCGGTTGAATATCTGCTTCCCGGGATTTGCCAGGTTCAGGTGGATCGTCATGTCAATATGACCTTTGCTGCCGCGTTGAGATCTATGCTTCGTCAGGCTCCGAACATCATCATGGTCGGGGAAATTCGTGACGTGGAAACCGCAGAAATCGCGATCAATGCTGCGTTGACCGGTCACTTGGTATTCAGTACGCTGCATACCAATGATGCGCCTGGGGCCGTGACTCGACTGGTCGATATGGGGGTTGCCCCCTTCCTGGTAGCATCATCGCTGCGCGCAGTTATGGCTCAGCGCTTGCTCCGCCGTGTCTGTAAAAATTGCAGCGCTCCCCATACCCCGACTCCAATCGAACGGAAAATGCTCGGCCTTTCTGACGAATTTTGCGAAAAACATCAGTTCTATAAGGGAACCGGCTGTGAACGTTGTAACCATACCGGTTACAAGGGACGAATTGGAATTTATGAAATTTTCACGGTTTCCCAGGATATTGCATCGCTGATTTTCCGGAATGCAACCGGTGCAGAAATTCGTGATGCCGCCAGACGGAATGGAATGCGTACACTCCGCGATGACGCAATCCGTAAGGCGGAGGCCGGTATTTCAACGTTGGAAGAAGTAATCCGCGTAACGATGATGGACCAGGAATAAGACGAACGAAGGAGACAATCTGAGAGGTTACGGAATCGCAAGGAAAAAAAGCATCATTCGGCAACAGTTGCGGTTTTGCTGCTATCGCCTGCACGACGTGAAAAACATCAGAATCTCCGAAAAAATAACACAGGGTAACAGAGAAAAATGCTTGACAATGAAAACAGTGCATTGCGTGATCTGCTGATTTCCAATGGCTGCTGTAGCGCCGCAGCATTGGACGAGGTCGAAGAGGAACACGATCGTTCCGGCGTCGCATTCATGGACGTCATCGTCAATTATGGTTTGGTAAAAAAGAGCAAGATTCTTCAATTAATTGCAGAGAATATTGGGACGCAGGTTGTCGATATCGAAGCGTATCCGCTGACGGCTGAATTGCTGAAAACCGTTGATCCGGGTGTTGCCCGCTCTTATGGGGTGTTTCCGGTTTGCGAAGAAGACGGTACGCTGTTTCTGGCATTACGCAGTCCATTGGATTTTTTGCAGCAGGATGAACTGCGTTTTATTTTAAATCGTGATTTTCAAGCGGTTGTTGCCGATCCAGATCAAATCGATCAGCTGGTTGCGAAATATTACCCCGAAGACGCCAGCAGCGTTGCAGAAATTATTGAAATGTTGAATGCCGAGGCCGGAAATTATAACTTTGATGATATCAAAGATTTGGCGCAGGCATCAAACGATCCGCCAGTGATGCGCTATGTTGACATGTGTATTGCGCAGGGGATTCGCGATAAAGCATCAGATATTCACTTTGAGCCCTTTGAAAAGGATTTTCGCGTCCGGTATCGCGTGGACGGAGCTTTATATGAAATGCAGGCCCCGCCCCGGGAATTGGCTCGGCCGATCATC
>CALGPR010000291.1 GCA_937960425.1 uncultured Lentisphaeria bacterium | reverse complement strand
ATCACCGGTTACGCGGCAGGACGTGTTGTCAATCCAGCATTGCCGCAATTTGCGGTCGACAACACAGTTTTCGACGTTGTTGACGATGTCATTCTATCAACACAACCTTATCTGGATCAACTGAAAAGTGACAGTTACAATCTGGAAATAGACAATTTTCTCAAGAGAACCGAAGGACGGGGTGCCGCACGATTTTACAGCAACACCTTTACCCGTCCCGGAATTCTGGCAATTTTCAACGATCCAGCTGTCCGGCAGGAACACTTTGAAAATGTCATTGCTTTTCTGAAAAAACACAACTTCGATGGACTTGATCTTGATTGGGAATACCCGGAATCATCGGAAGAATGGCATGCTTTCAGCCTCTACATTGAAGAATTGGGAAAACAATTGCACCAGAATGGCATGAAACTCTCTGCGGCATTAAGCGCCTGGGGCGTTGAACTTACTCCAGAAGCTGTTGCAACGTTGGATCAAGTCAACATCATGTCTTATGACATGCCGGGAGAAAATGCCGGACGTGACCATTCCTGTGTCGCTGAATCAGAAGAAGCCATTCAATTTTTCCTGGAACGCGGATTTAAGCCGGAACAACTGGCGCTGGGCATTCCTTTCTACGGGCTGCCTGCGAGCCGCAAAGACAGCTTTTATTCTGCGTATCACTATCGTGACGGCTTGCGCTCTTCCTATAAAACCTTTGTTCTGAATGGTGGCAGAGAACTTGCCGACTCCAATCAATTTGACACCTACTGGTATGACGGATTCCCGAAACTTCGTGAAAAAATTGCTCTTGTCCAAAAGTACAACCTGCGCGGTGTCATGCTCTGGGAAATCGGGTTTGATCTGCCGGTTTCAGATCCAGCATCGCTCTTACGGTTTCTCGCCATTGAAGGGAATGCCAATCGGCTTGACAATCTCCCGCCGGAACAAGCAGTTTCGCTGCCGTGGCCGGGCGGTGCAAAACGCGATATTATTCTGACCGCCACTCCAGAAAAAGACAGAAAGCCGGATTTACAGTCAGCCGCTTACCGTCTGGAATCCACAGAGGCTATTGCTCCGGAATTTTACGAAAAAATCTATGGGCAACTGCATCCGCCGCAATCCGGAACCTATCGGATCCGGATTCAGAGCAGCGATCAGATTAATTTTTCCATCAACGATACATTGCATCTTTCCTGCTCACCAGGAGAAAACATCACTCAATCCATTTATCTGGAAGCCCATAAGCCTTATCCATTCGTTCTGGAACATTGGTGTAAAGACGGCACGAAAGCTGATTTTTCTGTTTCCTGGCAACTTCCGGAAGGGAATGATTTTGAAGTCATCGGTCCTTATGTTTTAACTCCTTAAAAAAATAACCTGCCCGGAGAAACTCCGGGCAGGTTTGTTTTTTATCTCATTTCCCCTTATTGTTCCAATGCAGCCCGTTCTTCCGGGGTTAACTCCTCTTCGGGAACTTCTTCAAGCTGAATATTCCTGAACAACATAATATTTTCATCATTTTGTTCTTCCCAATTGGACAAAATCACAAATCCAACTCGTTCAATCCCCGGTCCAAAGTGATTCCACGGCATACCTGACTGAACAACACCCTGTGCTACGCCAGATAACCTGATCCATTTTCCCGGCAGCAAATCTCCGCTTCCTGCCGTATACATATAATCCCACGCCTGATGCTGACGAACTCCGGAACCTTTCGCTGCATCAAAACCACAGGGAGCATTCAAATCCACGCGGTATTCGCCGTCACTAAGCTTCTCAATCCCGGTAATCTGTTGAGCAGAAGTCGTTTGAAAATTAGGAAGGTCTTGATAATCCAGCAAAGTATTGAAGGCAACCACACTACTGGCGTAGCTGCTCCAATTCTCTCCGTCAGCGATATAGATACTGGTATCCTCTTTCGTACAGGGACGTGTCAGAATGGTATCGGTATCAGGGCGCGGACGAATATTGTCGGCAAAAATACGCTTGCCGTCTTTCGTGTACATCACAAATCCCAGATAGGCCTGTAACGTCTTTCCACTTCCACTCTGTTCCTGCAAGAGGAATTCTCCGGACAGTCGATAGATTTTTTCGGGATTGATCGGAAGATTCTCCTTGGTACAGAGAATCTGGCATCCAGGAACACGAACAGCTTGATCGGCAGAAACATAAGTTAAATTCCTGCCATCCCAGTCTTCCGCAGCACCTGTTGGCAATGACGATGGCGAAGACAGGCAGCCAGCGAGCAATAGTCCCGCCATACTAAGTAATCCATACAATTTCATGGTTTGTTCCTTCTTTCTTTTTA
>CALGPR010000290.1 GCA_937960425.1 uncultured Lentisphaeria bacterium | reverse complement strand
ATAAAGGGATGGGGTCAAAAGAAAAGCGGTCGCCGAAAGGAAATTCTTTTTTTCCAAAATTTTCCTTTCGGTGACCGCTTTATTTTATTTTAGGATAAGAAGAATTAAAGTTTTTCTCCGATATGGAGTTCGCCGAGCGTTTCTGCGTGAAGTTCTCTGGCCACAACAGGACATTTGACACGCAAGAGGAAGTAGATCGGACGGCCAGCATCACTGAGTGTTTCAAAATTTCCCTGCCCTTTTGCAATCACCAGGTCTGCAGTTTCAAACATCTGCCGATATGCTGCTGTCGCATCTTGAAGATTGACCCCAGGAGTTGAATCTCCGGAGGAAATAAAAGGATATGAAGCCAACCCTGACATTGACAGTTCTGCTTCCGTAACATCGTTGAGAACCGGTTTTCCCCGGACGCCTAAGGTAACTTTGTCCGCAATCAGCTCCAATAGAAGCTGGTCAAACACTGCTTCGCCACAATTATCAAGAATGTAAAAAATTTTCTTTGCCTCTTGCATTTTGCGACGAAGGTTCCAAGCTTTTGTTTCGTCAATGGGCATTTGAAATACTTCGCTCATCCGGTCTGCTACAGTGTCAAGCGAAAAGTTCGGGATTGCACCAAAATCAATAATATTTCCTCCAATTGCCAGTTTTACTTTTGCTAGAAACGCCTCATCAGGATTCATGCGGTTTACCTTTTCCCGAAGTCTTGGCAGAAGTTCCCGGGCAATCCGGCTGGATTCCACTTTGATGGTCTTGAACAAATCCTGACTGTTATCGGGGCATAGCATATCAAAAATATTGCGTGCAAAAATTGGTGGAGAAATTTTCCAATCTTCCGAAGAGACTCGTTGCAATATTTCCCGAATTGCCGCTTCCTGTTTTTCTTGCGGTAGAATTTTTCCCGCCAGAGAAGAGGCGTGATTGACAATACAGGGAATACATTCCAGATGTGTTTTCATTCCGTTCTTTCTTTCCTGATCCACGCGTTACGGATCATTTCCGCGGTTGTCGTCAAGGCTTCCGGTACACAGCGGACATCCGCCAATACCGGCATAAAGTTGGTATCTCCATTCCAGCGTGGTACAAGGTGCATATGCAAGTGATCTGCATTTCCCGCACCGGCAGCTTTTCCAATGTTGAAGCCAATATTATAAGCCTCCGGCTTCATGACTTCTTCAAGAATCTGCTGGGCAAAGATACAGAGATTGATCAATTCAAGACGTTCTTTTTCACTTAAATCCGATAATTTGCCCGTGTGGCGGTACGGTGCAATCAAAAGGTGTCCACAGGTATAGGGAAAACGGTTCAGCATTACGAAAGCTGTTTCTCCGCGGTGGATCAACAGCTCTTCTTCCGGTTTGCTGGAACCGGCTGTCTGGTTATTGCAGAGAAAACAGTCATTATCCTTGGGCGTACGGATGTACTCCATGCGCCACGGAGCCCATAGTGGTCTGGAGGAACTCATGGTGTTTCGGACCTTTCTGATTCTATGGATTTGACGTCCTGCTGCACTAACGCCAACAATTTGCGGCGTTTCGCCAAATACCGGTTTACAAGATAAAGAGAAACGACAATCAACAGCAGATAACAGCCACGAATGAACAGATTTCCATGACGGGTAAAAA
>CALGPR010000289.1 GCA_937960425.1 uncultured Lentisphaeria bacterium | reverse complement strand
TACCGCCATCTTTAGCTTGTAAGTTCGGAGAGTTTATGAACGGGGCAAATAAAATTACGTTGGGCGCTTTTGTCATTATTTCTGTGACGCTTCTGATTGGTAGTTTCCTGGCGCTGGGAGTCAGTAAATTTTTTGAAACCCGCTATCGGGCAATGACTGTATTTGATTCTTCTGTCGAAGGGTTGATTGTCGGCGCTCCAGTTAAATACATGGGAGTATCAATCGGGCGGGTGACCCGGATTGCTTTACGCGATACCGATGGATATATTGATATTTATTTTGATATTTTTCCATCGGCAATGGATACCGTTTACCGGGGAGAGCCGACAACCAGCAAACCGGCAAACTTTCTCGAAGTGGTGCAGCAGAAACCTTTAAGTTGCTTTTTGAATGCTTCCGGTATTATGAGCAGTGCTCATTTGGAGTTGTCGATGGCGCCAGGTGCACCAGCGTTGCCGGATTTGGACTTTCGGGCTCCACGTGGCGTGATCTATATTCCGTCCCGCCCGTCGCATGTAACCAATGTTATCCAGAACATCAGTATCATGCTTGATGAATTAACCAAGGTCGATCTCGTAAAATTGACTGACAAGTTGAACAGCACTCTGGATAATGCCAATGAAGTATTGACAAACAAAGAACTTCGCGATATTATTTTACGGCTCGACCGGGTTTCACAGGATGTGGAGAGTTGCGCAAAGAATCTGCAATTGGCGTTTGAAGAGGAAAACGTCCGTAAAATTATCAATGCAATCAATTATCTTGAAGAAAGTCTTGGAAAATTTCATGACGCATTTCCCCGGGAACGTGTTGATTCACTGGCAAGCAGCCTGAATGAATTTATGACCCAATCAGCTTCGTTTGTAGCGAATACCGATAAAAGTCGCGGGGAAGTCGTCGAAGATTTCAGAGAAATGAAATACCGGATTTTGCAAAGTCTTACTCGCTTCGATAATGCGGTTCGGGCATTATTGCAATTTATGAACAGTTTGGAAGATAATCCGAACCAGTTTATTCGCGGGCGGCAACAGCCGGTTATTTTTTCCGAACCTGCTCCTGTCATTTTGCAGGATCAACCGACATCTGATTCTGACGGGAAATAAGTGAAAACTCACACCCGCAGTAGTTCTGACGGTATAAATTCAAGGTTTCACTGATTTGGAGAGAAAATAAAAAACCGTTGCGTTTTTTGAAATCGTGAAAATCGAAAGCAGGCCATGAAGAACCGATTTCAGCAATTAATTTCGAACTCTTGTGCGGACTGACCGTCAAAGTTGTGGCAAATGCGGCGAAGTTATGTTGTTCTGCAAAGATGGCAGTACGATTTAAGCTGAAGCGGAAGCAGTGTTTACAGCGCTCGCCTCGCTCGGGGCAGTGGGCATACGGGCCAGCAACTTCAAGCCAGGAGTCATGGTCGTATTCATCGGTTATTAATGGTAAGTCATAATATTCCGCCAGAGTTTCCAGGGCAGCCAGCCTGCGTTCAAATTCAGCTGAGGAATTTAAATTACTGTTGGAAAAAAACAGGTAAATTGCTCGTCCGGGTTCTTCCGAAAAAAGTCGTTTCAGGCAGCCTGCCGCGCAGACGGCACAACAGCAGTGCAACAGCAATGGCAAATCGGATCCTGATGGAATATTTTTCATTTTACTAAGAGGGCCTTTCGCTTTTTTCTTACAATACTCTTCCGATGGAAAATATCAACTCTTTTCAAAAAAGTGAGCTTGCGCGACGCTATTTCGATTGTATAATAATGGATGCTCCGTTTTATGGCGCTCCGGTAGTAAATTTTGAGAAGAAGTTCCCTGTTTTTCTCAAAAAATTGGTTTGTTCAGGATATTTTGTAATGTGGTCATTCATTCTCAGACGTGGAGCCTATTCGCTGTTTGTGTTGTTGGGCGTAATTTTACTTACGTTCATTCTGTTTCGTCTGGCAGCCGGGGATCCGGCTGCCGCTGTGTTGGGCAAAAATCCTACAGCTGAAGAAGTAGAAGATTTGCGCCGACAATTAGGAGCAGACTTACCGCTTTTTTATGGTCATTTGCGTAGAACTGAGGCTTATACCAATGTCGACTGTAGTGCAGAACGATTGTTACCGGGGGCGTCTCTGGTTGGAGAAGGGGCTGAATTTAGCCACGGAGCGTTGGTTTTAAAGAATTGCCAATTGGAGTTGACACGAAATTTTGATATTGAAGAACCCTTATATTGTCAACTGGCTGCGTCTGGAACTGTTGTATGGAATGGAGAAGTGCATGATTTTGGCAAAGGAATGACCAAAATGATTCCAATCCCTCCCGAGCAGCAGTCGCTTGTTGTTTCCTGTGATGCCGTTATTCAGGATATCAGTTTTTATTTTGAACAGTCCAATCCGTGGAACTCTCAGTTCGTCAATGCCATGCGGGAAATTTGTTCATTCACCGGGGAGTTCCCTTATGTTTCTTTTTTCAATTTTGGCAGAACCTTGACAACGCGGGAACCGATTCGGGGAATTTTATGGCGTGGGATGTGGCCGTCGCTTTTTTTAATGTTGCCGATTTTTGTCGGAGAACTGTTTTTGGGAATTGTCCTGGCTCTGGCGGCGACTGCCGCAAAGGATACCTGGATTGATAAAGGGGTTTTACTGCTGTCGATATCGGGAATGAGTATCAGTTATCTGGTTTTAATTCTTTTCGGGCAATGGTTGTTGGGGTATTATTACAATTTTTTTCCGGTCTGGGGATGGGGCTCATGGCAGAATTTGATGTTGCCGGTAATCGTCGGAATTGTCAGTGGATTAGGGGGAGGGGTACGGTTTTACCGCACTGTTTTCGTCAATGAATTGAACCGGGAGTATTTGCGCACTGCTACGGCAAAAGGGTGTTCTCCCTGTGTCGTTTATGGCCGACACCTTTTACGAAATGCCGCGATCCCGATTATTACTCGGGCAACTTCTGTATTACCT
>CALGPR010000288.1 GCA_937960425.1 uncultured Lentisphaeria bacterium | reverse complement strand
TCTATCGCCCCCAGTTATGTCAGTTTTTTCCGCAACACGGATCGAAAAGCTCTGGTTGGTGCGATCAAAAAATTGGGCTTTGCCGGAGTCAGTGAAACAGCTCTCGGCGCCCAAATTGTCAGTGCTGAAACAGGAAAACTTTTGCAGGAAACTGACCGGGGAACTTTTATCTCTTCTGCCTGCCCGGCGGCGGTGGATTATATTCGGAAATATATTCCTGAAATGGCAGATAAAATTACCCCCGTACTCTCTCCTCTTCTTTCCCATGCAAAATTTCTTCGGAAGACATATGGTGATGATATCGGCGTAATTTTCTTCGGTCCCTGTGCCGCCAAAAAACAGGAAGCCGACCGCCACAGCGACATTCTGGATCTGGCTTTGACATTTGAAGACCTCACTATGTGGATGGAACAGGATGGGGTATTTCCCGGAGACGCCAGTATTCCCGAAGGGGATTTTGAACCGGAATCTGCTGCCGAAGGACGAGTGTATTCCATTGAAGGCGGAATGAATGAAACCTTACGCGGCAATCCTGATGACAATACGTATTATATCAGTGTTTCCGGATTGAACAATATTGAACGAATACTGGGCGATATCAAAGGCGACCTGCCTAATGATATTCGTCTTTTCATTGAATGTCTTGCCTGTGAAGGCGGTTGTGTCAATGGACCGGCAATGCCGCGTCACGGCAGTGATCTGACTGCACTGCTGGCAACCGCGAAGCAGTTCCCGCATCGCAACAGCCTTGCACGCGAAGTCCCCGTCAGGATTGCGGAAGCAGTTCGGCCGGATCCTCCTGTTGAACCGGAAGTTTCTGAAGAACAGATTCTTGCAGCGCTGTCAATGGTGGGTAAACATACACCGGCAGATGAACTTAACTGCGGCGGATGCGGGTATCCAACTTGCCGCGATTTTGCCCGGGCACTGGTTATCGGCAAAGCAGAAATCCCCATGTGTTTGTCCAATTTGCGGCGGTTATCCCAGAAGAAGAGCAATGCCCTGATCCGCTATATTCCGTCCGGGGTTGTCATTGTCGACCGGCATTTACAAATTATTGAATGCAATGAACTGTTCGCCAATCTCTTTGATGAAAGCACCAGTCTGGCTTATCAGGCAACACCAGGATTGCCGGGAGTAGATATTTCCAATATTGTTGACTTTACGGAACTTTTTGAAGCAGCCCTGGCATCGGGTGGTGACCTTGTTCGTGAAAACCATATGCTTGGCGACAAAATTTTCAACATCAATGTTTTCACCATTGAACCGCACCATATTGTCGGCGCGATCGTTCAAGATGTTACACAAAGTGAAATGCGGCGTGAGCATATTTCCCAAAAGGCACGCGAAGTCATTCAGAAAAATGTCTTCACGGTTCAACAAATTGCCAAAGCTCTCGGCGAACACATGGCAGAAACGGAAATTCTTCTGCGGGAAGTAGCAAGTGGCTACCAGAAAACGGGTTCCGGTCCATCGAATGGAGACAGTAGCAATGGACTTTGACGATACTTTTGTAGAAGTCGAATGCTCTCAACGCATCAAAACAGGCGAAAGTGTCTGCGGCGATAACTTTAAAAGCATCCGGCTGGACAACGAAGACCGGGTAATTTCCGTTCTCTCTGACGGGCTGGGCAGCGGGATTAAGGCGTCGTTGCTCTCGACTCTGACAACAACAATGGCTGTGGAATTCATTTCGCGCAATATGGAAATTCTTCAGTCTGCGGAAATTATCATGGATACACTGCCGGTTTGTGAATACCGCAAAATCAGCTATGCAACCTTCACAATTATCGATGTGTTATCACGCGGAAAAGTACGAACAATTGAAATGGATAATCCCCCATTGATCCATCTGCGTAACGGCAAGGATTTACACTGGGAAAAAAAAGAACTGGTTTCTGCCCGGTGGCCGGATCGAAAATTGGAAGTTGCTGAATTTAAAGCAATTCCTGGCGATCGGTTGATCTTCTGTTCCGATGGTGTGACGCAAGCAGGGCTTGGTCAGAGCACCTGCAAATTCGGCTGGAAGCGGGAAGGGCTTCTCGCTTATGTCCAGGAAGTTGTCGCCCGGCAGCCATTGATCTCTGCACGGGAACTCTCGCAAATGGTGGTCATGCAGGCACGGATGAAAAATCCCAATTATAAGTGTATAGATGATATCAGCTGCGGCGTTATTTATTTCCGAAGGCCACGTCGGTTGCGCCTGTTGACCGGGCCGCCATTCCGCAAAGAAAATGACGAAGAGTTTGTCGGAATGGTGGAAAATTTTGATGGGAAAACGATCGTCTCCGGCGGAACAACGGCAAATATTGTAGCAAGGGTATTGAACCGGAAAGTCACCACAAACTGGAAACAGGTTGGTGGCGGTCTGCCGCCGACTTCATCGATAGAAGGCATTGATTTGGTCACAGAAGGAATTCTGACGTTAACAGCGGTGGCAAAAGCCCTTGAAGGAGATGAAGAATCGAACCGATTGCCAACAGTCCAGAAAATGGTTGATATGCTGATATCCAGTGATATTATCGAATTGATTGTTGGAACAAAAGTCAATGAAGCGCACCAGGATCCCAGCCTGCCAGTTGACCTCGAAATCCGCCGCAATATCGTCAAACGGTTAAAGACAGTACTGGAAGATTCCTATCGAAAAAAAGTTTTTATCAAATTCTTTTAACATATTTTTTGCAAATAAACAAGGGAAATAAAAAATGAGCAACATCCCAGAACAGGAAGAACGTGACGGTAAAATCCTGCTTGAAATTTGCGTAGGGACCACCTGCTATGTGCTCGGCGCGTCTGAATTGCAATCCATAGAAGAATTTCTGCCCGAAGATCTTGCCGGAAAAGTCGAAATTACCGGTAGCCCCTGCCTCGGCTTTTGCAGAAACCGAAATGACAATCAGGCACCATTCGTCCGAATTAATAAAAATGTCGTCGTAAAACATGCCACCATTGACAGTGTAATTGAAGCCCTCCGCAAAGTTGCGGCGGAAAAAGCACTGTGACTGAACCCAGGGACAGAATCAGATTATGGACAAAAATAATGCGGTCAGAGTAAAAAATGAACTGATGATCCGGGTGATTCGCGGTTATTTTGACGGGAATCTTGAAGAATCGATTGAAAAGATTCCAGTTGAGATGCGTCCCCGTACCGATCCGCCGATGCGCTGTTGCGTTTATAAAGATCGTGCCGTGCTCAAATATCGGCTGATGGGATTGATGGGATTCGGTATTGAAGATGAAGTTGATGAATCAAAAAGCCTGGTCAGTTACCTTAAGGAAACCTATTCCCGTACCAAGCCTTCAGATAACATCCTCAGTGTATTAAACGTCGCCTGCTCGGCATGCGTGCAAAGCCAGTACCTTGTCACCAATGCCTGTCGTGGTTGCTTTGCCCGGCCCTGCGTCTTCAATTGTCCCCGTCAAGCCATTTCACTTGTCAATGGCCAGTCAAAAATTGACAAAACGAAATGTATCGACTGCGGGAAATGCACTCAAGTCTGCCCCTACCATGCAATCATCCGGGTGCCGATACCGTGCGAAGAAGCCTGTCCGGTCAATGCAATTCACAAACGCCCGGATGGTACGGAATACATCGATTTTGAAAAATGTATTTCCTGCGGGAAGTGCTTGCGTGCCTGCCCATTCGGGGCAATCCTTGAGCGTTCCCAGATTATTGATGTCATGCGGGAACTCAAAGCCGGCAAACGTGTCGTCGCCATGGTTGCTCCAGCGATTATCGGCCAATTCAACGGTTCGTTGAATCAAATTGCCGAAGCGCTCCAAATTGTAGGGTTTAACCGGATGGAAGAAGTTGCCCGTGGGGCGGAATTGACGACGGAACATGAAACCGAAGAATTTTTTGAACGCATGAGCGAAGGAAAAAAGCTCATGACCAGCAGCTGTTGCCCGGCATATGTTGAAGCAGTCAAGCGTCATGTCCCGGAATTACTGCCCTGTGTATCAACAACTCCAAGTCCTATGGGATTCATCAGTAGAGAAGTCAAAAAAGCCGATCCAGACTGTGTCACTGTATTCATCGGCCCGTGTGTAGCCAAACGCAAAGAAGCATTGAACGACCCGTATACCGACTGGGTTATGACTTTTGAAGAACTGGGTGCTCTTTTTGCGGCAATGGAAATTGACGTTGCCTCTCTGCCCGGCATTCCGCTGACACGCGAAGTTGGGCCTCATGCCCGCGGATTTGCTACAAGTTGCGGTGTAACTGCTGCAATTCTGAACGAATCCAGCCATCTCAAGAAGCTTCCTGAAGGGGTTAAGATCGACAGCAAATTCATTAATGGCTTGGATCGCAAGAGCATGAAACTACTGCAAATGTATGGACAGGGAAAATTACCGGGAAATTTCCTGGAAGTAATGGCCTGTGAAGGCGGGTGTGTTGGTGGCCCATGCCGCTTGAGCGACGTCCGTCTCGCAACACAAGCAGTAAAAAAACTTGCTGAAGCGCCTGAAAACTGACCGATATCAACCGTTGATCCGAATACAGCAGAATAATACCTGATACGGGGCAGAGAAATTTTTTAAATTTTTCGGCCCCGTATTTTTCTAATTTGCAGCCAGGGGGAATTACCCTTGTCCCAGTAAAAAGACCGCCCATCGCTTATTCACTCTGCGGCATACCCACGCAAAAATAAGACACCCGATAAACGTTCCCCAAAATTCCAGAAGCTGCATAGGCACATTCTGAGCGGCAATTGTGGGGAACACTCGTTCTATTCCATTGCGCACCACAGCAAGAATGATGATATGAGACAAATAAATCCCGAAAGAAACCTGGCCGACCCACACGCAAAACTTCATCATTTTCCCGGATTTCTCTGAAGTGAATGTTGCTTCCCGGGACAAAACCCAGACAATGAAAACCGTGCTCAAAAAAGCTGAAGAAGCCTTTGCAGTTGTCAGCGCATAATCGACCGGTCCATGCAGCTCGAAGCGGTACAGCGTTTCGACAACAGCACCAAACAAGCCAGCTGGCAGAAGAATAGCTGCCATCTTGCCGGACAGAAAAACCGGTCTTTTGCGAAGATAAATTCCCAAAACGAAGAAAAAAAGCAACGTTGGAAACAATCCTTTGTAAATAATAATCGGCAGTTGAACTCGATTGGGATGATCCAGATAAAAAATCCCAAGCCAGCAAAGGCCGGAAATAACCAATGACAACACCAACCCTTTTCCGGTTGCTATACGCTGTAAAAGTGGCAATAAGAGATAAAACTGTAAAATCAATGCAAGGAAATAAAAGGTAAAACACCCTTGAAAGGTCACAATCATCCACACTAACTCGGACAACGGCACTCGATGGGGAACCAGTGGCAGAATGTATACAATACTCCACAGGAAAAATGGAATCAGAATTCGGGGGAAATGAGTGCGAAGAAAAGAAAAGTATTCTTTTTTAGACGACAATTGTTTTTCTGCGACTCCATCCGCTACCATCAAACCTGCAAGTATGAATCACCAATACTCCAATGATTCCGACAGCCCGCAAAAAATCATAATAGGCAATACGCGGTTTTCCCATGAAATAAATTCCTGTTTTCTATTGGTAAAGAATATTTCAATACTTTACCGTAACCTGCTTCGCTTTACAAGACAATAGAAACAATATATCTTAAGATCATCATTTTTTTATGATTTTCCCAAAGGCAGAAAAACTTTTTATCAGCCGTCAGCATCTTACAAGCAATGAAAATTCTATAACTGGATTTTCAAAGCTGTAAACGATAAAGGAGATTTCATGCAAACCATAAACTGTACACGGCGGCAACAGCTGGAACAATATTTCCAGACAGACAGCGGCCGTTTTTACAGAATTGCCTACGGAATCCTGCGTCACCGGGAAGATGCTCTCGATGCAGTACAAAACGCCATGATTCGGGCAATTCAAAAATCGGCAACACTCCGTGATGGATCCTTCCTGCAAAGCTGGTTCTATCGGATTCTGGTAAACGAATGCTATGCAATGGCTCGAAAACGCTGCCGTTTGCCGCTTTTAGCAGATCATAACGTTTTTGACACGTTTGAAGCGGGGACAACACTGCGCTCTCAGGAAAATGAGGAAGATGCAGTCACCCACGCGCTCTGCCTTTTGTCTCCACAACAGAGAACGTTGATTATCCTGCGATATTTTGAAGAATTGAAGCTTGAAGACATCGCTATCGCTACCAATCAGAATCTCAGCACAGTAAAAACCCGTTTGTACAAAACTCTGAGGTATCTCCGCTCATTGATGAATAAGGAAAACGAACAATGAAAAACGCCAGAAAAAATTATTTTGCAACTCCCATTCCAGAAAAAGAACTTGCGGATCGTCTTAGCATTGCCTGCAATTCCCCAACTTCACCACCGTCTCATAAATTTGCCTATAAAGTCATTCTGAATGCGGTTTGGCTCTCCGTTACCGTAGTATTTGTCATTCTCGCCCGCACCAGCCCCAGCTTTGCTGCAGCAGCAGAGACCATCCCCGGACTGAGACAAATTGTCTGGTTGATCTCCCCGTCGCCACGCCAGGAAAACAATCAGCTTTATACCCTGCAAGTTTCTGAGCCGAAAATCACGAACAGTCCATCTCCGGAATGGGAGCAGGCCATCAATGCGGAAATTACCAAAAGAATCAATTTTGAAGCAGAAGCGGCAAAAAAACTTGCAATGGAATTTTGCCAGGCACGCATTGACACCGGTACTCCGCCAGAAGAAGCCGGAGGAGTAACCATCATCATTGATAACCAATTACACTATGCAGATGAAACCCACCTGTCTTTTGAAATCTCCATATTTCAAAATATCGCTTCCGCTTATAACAAAGATATCTTTTACAATCTTGATTTCAGCACAGGGAAATCGTTAAAACTGGCAGACTTATTCCCGGATAATTACCTTGAAACAATCAATACCGAAATCCGGCGGCAAATTCACGACCGGCTCCAAAACGACAAAAATGCCATGTTCTTTAAAGAAGATGAAGGCGGCTTCAAAACCATTACTCCCGATCAAAATTTTTACATCAATTCGGACGGGAAAGTAGTCATTGTCTTTGAAAAATATGAAATTGCTCCCGGCTACATGGGACGTCAGGATTTTGCGCTCCCGCTGCCCGTAACATTCCCTGAATATGCGACAAATTCAGAATCTCCAATAAATTAAGCCACATCTCCCGGCAACATCAAAACGTGCTGCTACCTGAATCAGGTGGCAGCACGTCCCCTCTCATCAGCCTGTCCATTCAGTGTATCCTTGCGACCGCATCGCCAATCCTTCTCATCAAAATTGGCGGCAAGATGGATCCATCAAAGAAACAGCTCATTCTTTTTTCTTGTTGAACATACCGGTTTCAACGCTAAAGTCACAGCAGAAACTATTTCATCCTTTAATTTTCGGGCTGACTGTGGACAAATTTTAACACAACGCATACAGGAAATACACTTCCGGGCGTCAACAATTTTGCTATCTTCTCGACTGATTGCCAGTACTGGACAATGTTCTGCACACTGTCCACATCCGGTGCATGTTTCCCCGGCTACAGGAACCAAACCAACTCCGCCGAATGATTTATAGGGGCGATTTCCGGGAATATTCAACGGAGAGTCCGCAGCGATATTATTACTGAGTTTTTTAAATATTGTTTCCGCGAAACGGACTAACTCCTGCTGATCTGCCTCATCAGGTCTTCCCGCCGCGTACTCCCGAACAATGGAGTGTTCCGCGATCGCCGAAACAGCGGCAATGACACGGAAATGACATTGTTCGGCAAGATCATACAACTCGACAAGCGTGTCTTCATACGCCCGATTGCCATAAACGCAGACAATAACACACCGCGCACCATTTCCTTGAATTTCCTTGATTCTCTGTGCTGCAATTGCAGGCACGCGCCCGCCATAGGACGGAACCGCAATCATTGCAAGATCGTCATTCCCCAGTAGAACAGAAGAAAAATCCTTTCGGGCATCACTCAAATCAACGTTCAGCACCTCATCGTGCCATTGTTCTGTCATGGCGTCTGCAACCTTCTGCGTTCCGCCCGTCGGACTGAATATTATCTGCACCAACCTCATCTTTGCAATCCTTCCTGTAACGTTTCCAGATACATCTATTATAATTTGCAAAGCTCAGAATGTCAATATCAGTAATACCATTTCTATTTTCAGAAAGGGCCGGAAAGCCTGAAACCACTTGCTTTCCTCTCCCTATTGTCTTACTCCTGTTGAAAATCAGGCAGCAAAGGCCACAATATCTTTTCCCTGATCCCCATTTTCCGTTTTTACAACCGATGACTCCAGATCCTTTTGCAGACTTGCCGGGACAGGCTGCGACTTCAGAAGCAGAATCGAGTTTAACACGACCGCAATCGCACCAGCATTGTGAAGGAGCGCCCCCCAAACTGGCGGCAAGACGCCTGCAATTGCCAAACCTACAGCAATAAAATTCAAAATCAGCGACAACGCCAGATTCCATTTGATTGTCGCCATCGTCCGCCGAGCAAGCATCACAAAATATGGCACAGCTCGAAGATCATCTCGAACGATGACAGCATCCGCTGCTTCGATCGCTATATCGCTACCGATTCCCCCCATAGCAATTCCCAAATCTGCTGCTTTGAGTGACGGAGCATCGTTGACGCCATCACCAACCATCGCAACATGCCCTCCCCTTTCCTGCTCCTGACGAATTAAGCCAAGTTTCTCCTCGGGCAGACAGGCAGCAGCAAAGCTGTCCACACCCGTGATCGCAGCAATGTGGGAAACAACAGCTTCATGATCTCCAGAGAACAGCAGCACTCGTTTACCAAGATGACGCAGACATCGAACCACACTCGGGGTTTCCCTGCGCATAGCATCTGCCAGTGCAAGAGCGCCACAAATTTCAGTTCTATTTCCGAGAAAAACGACAACAGCGCCACATGCTGTCATTTCTGCAGCAAACGTCTCTGCCTGCGCCCCTCCGGTAAGCCCGGCTGCCTGCATCATTTTCAGGTTACCGACGCGCCATTGTTCCCCGCCGACATTCCCCTCAATACCGTGCCCTGGAATAAAACGAAAATCGTCAACCGCACCTGTGCCCATTTTTCCTAACCGTTTTTCCGCTTCTGCAACAATAGCAGCAGCAAGCGGATGTTCAGAATATTGTTCCAATGCAGCAGCTTGTTTCAAAATTTTTTCTTCGTTGACGCCAGAAGTAAAAACTCGAATTGTGTTTAACTCCATTTTAGCAGTGGTCAACGTACCGGTTTTGTCAAAAACGATGCTATTGACAACCGCAAGACGTTCTAACGCATCTCCTTGCCGCACCAGGATTCCATGCTTTGCCGCATTGCCAATTCCCGCCATAATCGCAGTAGGGGTTGCCAGAACCAGCGCACAGGGACAAAAAACCACCAGAACTGCAACCGCCCGTTCCATTTCCCCGGTAAAAAACCAGGTTGCTAAAGCCGTTGACAACGCACCGATAACAATCCACTTCGCCCACTTTTCCGCAGCGCTGACAATCTTGGACTTTGATGCGTCGGCTGCTTCTACCAGGCGAATCATTCGTTCCAGTGCGCTATTACAAGCCAGTGCAGTCACTTCCAATTCCAAAACCCCGCCAACATTTACCGCACCACTCGATATGACATCTCCAACACTCACATCCACAGGTATTGATTCTCCAGTCATCACAGATTGATCAATTGCTGCGGTTCCACGAATCACGATACCGTCAACCGGAACAGTTTCCCCCCCCAGAATGCGCAATCGATCACCAATTTTCACAGCTGAAGCAGAAACAACAGTCTCTTTGCCATCCTTGAGCACCCGAGCTGTTTCCGGCATCAATTTCATCAAACGGGTTATTCCCGATCGGGCTTTTGCGACAGTTCGTGCTTCCAGGATTTCACCCAGCATCATAATGAATGCCACTTCTCCCGCCGCAAAAATCTCCCCAATCCAGACAGCGCCTGCCAATGCCAGCGTCACCAGCATACCCGTTTCAATTTCATGCTTACGTATCGCTCCTTCTACAGCTTCATACGCAATGGGAACTCCACAAAGGACAATCGCTATCCATGCCCAATCCAGGATACCGGTCCCCCAATTCAGAAATGACGCTGCCAATGCCGCAGCAGATACCCATAACTGTACTCGAGGCCACCAGAAAAGCAGTTTTTTCTTTTCCCGCTTCTCCTCAACTCCGTTTGCTTCTGAATGCTTATCCATGCAACAACCACAACTCATATGACAAACTCCTTACTTTTTTAATTCTTAATATACCTATACCCCTATAGGTATAAAAAAGCAAATTGAGAATCCGGAAAAAACAAGAAAAAGGAGAAAAAATTATGACATACGTGAAAAGTGTTCTAATGCCTTGGCGAAATCATTCAACGTTTTTTCAGCATCGCCATGCTCAATTCCGTCACGGACGCAATGTTTTAAATGGCCTTCCAACACAATTTGACCGACTCGATGCAGCGCGCCACGAACAGCGTTGATCTGAATTAAAACTTCTTCACAAGGAACATCTTCATCAATCATTTTGGAAATCGCATTCAACTGGCCGATCATTTTATTAATCCGCAAATGCAACTTATCAGAGTTCATGCATTGACGCATCTTCAACCTCTTTTCTATTGACTTTCAGCAGTTTTATCTTTTACTGTATTTCCCAGCGCAACATTTTACAAGAATTTCCTGCTTTTTTATTCGAATTGTCTAAGGAATTACTCGTCCTGGGCAAAGATTTGCAGAAAAGATACAACAAATGATTGCTTTTTTTAATTTGTCGTTTTATATTTCTGCCACCACAATAGTGGCCCTCTTCTTTTTGATTTTGAACTGTAATATTGAGGGAGGTTCTCATGAAAAAAGTTGCTGAATTGACACTGTGTTCTGTGTTGCTCTCAACGCTGGCAGCTAGCGGAGCTGACTTCAACCGGGAAGAACTGAATGAAAAACTGAATGCTCTGGCGCAGAGTAATCCTACTCTGGAAATTCCTTCTTCCATGTTAACATGCTATATGATAGCTCTTCCTCCAGAACGAAGAATAGAATACATTTGTCCGAAATGCGGACAACGTACGTATTATTTAAGTCGGGGCAATTTGAAATTGCTTCATGCCTCTCGGCAATGTGCGCATAAATTACAAACTCTCGGATTAAACATCGAAGTGGATGAAAGTGCGTATTGTCAACATTGCACTCCTGACCCGAAGGCTAAAAAAAACCTGGATATACCGATCCGCGGAATCATATCCTCACTCGCAGAAACATTTCCTCAACAACAGGAGGTAAACATTATCAACGTTGATAACTCTGGAGAATGTATTATTGCATTCGATAGTGGATATGTCCCTCGTAACATGATTGACGAAAACGGTGTAATTCTGGAAAACACCGACCTGCGCTGTGGGCCGGCTACCCATTATAAACCACTGGATGTCCTGCTGAAAGACCAAAAAGAAGAAATTCTGTCCCCCCTTCCTGACGATCCTGACTCCTGGGTACGAATCGCCTGTCCATCCCGGAAAACACTGATCCCCTATGATCTCCTGACCAATATTGAGCGCGTCACTGTTTTTTCCTCCCCGCCCCAACAAGCCCTCTTCTGGATTATTAGTATTGATGGACAACAACGAAAAGTTCAAATTAAGCCAAGTGACATGTATATTCTGGAAGCATTTGTCACAGGAAAAGATAAAATTCAATTTTCCCCCAGGTCCGGTGAACAGGCCTTAAAAGATTTCCTGCCACGTCTTTATGTTTTACTTGGAGATGATGACGCTAATCATCTCACTGACGAACAAAAGCTATTTTTCGACTTTATGTTTTACGCCCAACAAGAGTAATTGCCAATGACAAATCATCGACTTCTACAGAGTAAACCATCCATTCTGCCGCCAACGGTAGTTTTAGAAATGACATACCGTTGTAACCATCAGTGCGTTTTTTGCTACTGTCCGTGGTACTCAGGCCAGTTATCGAAAGGCAGAGAACTCACAACGGATGAATGGAAAGAAGTCCTCCGGGAACTATTGTCTGCCGGGGTCGTTCATTTTTCCTTTTCCGGCGGCGAGGCAATTCTTCGGGATGATCTGCGCGAAATCATCGATTTTCTCCTGGCAAGCAAGGCACAATACCGGGAATTCGATGCCAACGATCAATGGGTTGAATACGAAGGTGCGCCGAAAATCAATCTGTTGAGTAATGGACGGGCGTTAACTCGGGAATGGATAGATTATTGTGCAGAGAATCAAATAAAGCTGGCGATCAGCCTGCCCGGCTTGAGAAGTTTCCGAGCAAACACGGGTAGTGATACCGATCCGGAACGGATTCTCCAGCATTTCCAATACGCAAAATCTGTCAGGTGTCCGAATAATGTCGGGATTGTGGTAACCAAGCTCAATTTTCCAGAGCTATATGAAACCATTGCGGCAGCCCTGCTTGCCGGCGCCGATGCAGTGCTGCTCAATCGTTTTTTGCCCGGGGGCCGTGGCTTATCTCACCCTGAACTGGAATTAACTGCTGATGAGATCCGGACAGTTGCCGACATTGCGGAAGAAGTTCTTTCCCGAGCAAACCGGAAGGGCTTCTTCGGCACTGAAATGCCCAGTTGTTTGATCGATCCGGCACAATACCATTATTTACAAGTTTCAACCGGATGTGGTGCGGTAACAAACTTTTTTACCGTTGGCCCGAGTGGCAGAATCCGGGGCTGTAATCACAGCCCGGTAGAGCTGGTAAATGTGTGCCAGTGGAGAGATTTACCTGAAAATTCAGAATGGATGAACTACGTGCGACAAAAAAATATCCCTCCGGAATGTGAAGGGTGCGCAGTTTTGTTCCAATGCCTTGGCGGTTGCCGGGAAGCTGCCCGTGTTACCACCGGATCCCCCTGCGGAATGGATCCTGTTTTCAAGACCGCAAAAATCAGGAAACAATAAAAAAACCTTTTTCTGTCCAACTTGCTGTCAATCAGAAAAATCCAGAAAGCAAACCTGAATATCCAATACGACTTTCATTTCATGGGAGAAAAACCGTCTGAAAAAATTGGCTACACTTCCAGCACTTTCATTTCTGAGCCATTTTCCAGGTTGAGAATCCGCAAGACACCATTTTCATAGGTTCCGAATGAAGGCGGATTTCCTCCTTTCGGCAGAGAAATCGACCCCGGATTCAGCACAGTTACTCCACATTCGAGCTTACGCAAATCCGGGAGATGAGTATGACCATAGACGAAAATCTCTCCCATGCCGATCGGCGGCAGTTTGGCAGGATCCCATAAGTGCCCATGCGTCAGAAAAAAAGACTTTTCCTCAACCCATATCATTGAATAATCGCTCATCATCGGATACGAAATGAGCATCTGATCGACTTCGCTGTCACAATTTCCCCGGACTGCAATAATTTTTCCGGTTAACGCATTCAAATATTCTACCGCTTTTGGCGGAGCATAATCACTTCGCAGCGGGTTCCGAGGCCCATGATATAACGCATCTCCTAACAATACATATCGATCTGGTTGAAAATGATCGGCATGCTGCATTAAAAGTCGTAACGAATCCGGAGAACCATGAACGTCAGAGAAAAAAAGCAGTTTCATTTCAAAACCTTACTGTCTTCATACCCTGGAAGGGGATTTCACAAAAATGATTGGCGGTATTATACGCCCATTCTTGCATAAATACAATCACGGGAGTATATTTTTCCCCGGAATAAAAGGGATTCAAACTTTATGGCGCCACAACGAAATTTTTTTGATCTGACCCTTGATTTGCATGGGATGGAACGCGATCGTGCCCTTCGGCTCGTTCAATCTCATCTCTATTCCGGGAAAAACCGAGGAAAAAGCATTCTGATCATTCATGGGTGCGGGAATGGAATTCTTCGTGCCGCTGTCAGGCAATTTGCCTCAGAATGCCAGCTTGTGCAGGAGTGCTGGGAAGGAGAATTATACAACCTTCCCGGTAATGCGGGGGTCACTGCTGTTTTTTTGTAGATACCGTTTTTATCGGAGCCCCCATGCTGGAGGCGTTTTGCAGAACCGCGCAGGCACAATCAGCCGATCACTTAGAAAGGAAAAATCATGCAGCTTATCCGACACCTTTACCCCGATCAGGCAACGATGAATCAGGCACTTGCAGGCACATTTGCACGTCAGGTGGAAACCGCGTTAAAAAGGCAGGAGCTTTTCCGCGTTGCAATTTCCGGAGGGTCTGCTCCGGATGGGATGTTTGCCGCGCTGCCGTTGTTTCAAACACCCGGCTGGAATCGTATCCGCTGGTTCTGGGTCGACGATCGCTGCGTTCCCTATGGCGCGCCGGAGAATAATGCTTCGCACGCCATGGTTTTTCTGGAAAAATTGAACCTGCCGCGGGAACATTTTTTTCCCATGCCGGTTACGTCAGATTCTCCGGCAGAGAGTTATGAAGCGTTGCTTCGTGTGGAATTTGATCTTGCTGGTACAGAACTCCCGGTTTTCGATCTGATGGATCTGGGAATGGGGCCGGATGGGCATTTTGCCTCACTCTTTCCGGATCGGGAACTTACTTTGGACAAACTTGTTCTTGACGTCCCGCCGCCAACCACAGCAGAACCCCGCATCAGCCGAGTCACGCTTTCTCTTCCAGTCGTACTGAAATCCAGACAAATCAGAATGCTGATTCCAGAAAAACGCAAGCGAATCCTCTTTGCACAGATACTTTCTGAAGGCGAAAATCCCCATTACCCGGTCTCTTATCTCAATCGACTTCCGGGAGATTTGCACCTTTATTCTGTAGATTGATTGCAAGAGAGCTGCCGGTATGATATAGTTTAAAAAAGGTTGTCGGTAAAATTCGGACTTTTTGTGATACAACCAATCATAAAATTCGGAAATATGCGTTATATTTTTTAACAGTGCTCGCAAGAGCATTTTCCAAAACATCAAAAAAGGGGAAGCTTCTCAACCATGCCCAGAAAAAAAACGTTACTGCTGCTCCCGTTTACAGCTGCATTTTTATTGACGCTTGCCACCGGTTTTTTGTGGATCAACAATATTGTTTCCGCCTCCCGCAGTTATGCACAGTTATTTGCCGGTGGAGATATTCTCAACCCGGCAGTTGGATTAGTCAGCTGGCTTCAATGGTCAGCTCTGGACGTATCAACAATCAGCACATTTATCCCCTTTTTCGGCTGTTTTTGCGTTCTGATCGGCGTTATTCGCCTTACCAGGTGCAGGTTTGTCAGTGACGATTTTCCCTTTTATGCCAGTTACGACCGGTTGAATGTATCTCTTGGATTGATCGGAACGGTCTGGGGCATTATCCTGATCGGGTTCATGCCGGCAGAACAGATCAATGTTGCTTCCCTGATGAGTTGCCTTCATACAGCTCTTTTTTCAACTCTGGTAGCTGTAGGGTGGGTAACAGTTCTCCTGCCGGTTACCTTCCGCCCGGTCATGCAATTCCTGGCAAAACAAGTTCTGGGAGAAAAGGCAACCGAAAACGGTTCTTTGCTGGATATCGTTGACCAACTCGGAGCAGCAGCAGCTGGTGCCGGGAAACAGTTTTCCGGTGGGGCAGACCAGTTGAAACGCTTCAGTGCCACTCTTCAGAGCACGACACAAAGCCTGAACGACCTCCCCCGCAACCTTGACGTTCTTCTCAGCAAAATGGAAACAGTGCTTACGGCAGTCAACGAAGTTCAAGCTCGGCAGAATGAACTTCTTGCACGCAATACCGAACTCTTGGAAACAATTGCCTCGACCCAGGAAGTATCTCAGAAACGAAATTCCGATTCGGTTGAACGTTTGACCATTATTCAACAGGAATTTCAGGAACAGAACCTCGCGATGATCAAGCAACTTCAGGAACAACAGGAACAACTGTTCAATCGGTGTTTTGCGACTACAGAAAAAATCAGCAATGCCCAAAGCGGGTTTATTGAAGAATTCGAAGCAATTTCCAGAAATAACCGCGAGTTATACAAACAATTGACTGCCTCGGCAAAAGAGCAGCACAAAAATTCTTCCACCGAAGAATAATTATACGGGATTTTCACGGTCATGAAATACCAATTATCTTCACATGCAAAACGACAGCTCACCCAGCTTCTGGGATTGCGTGACAATCGTGATACTGACGTTGACGAAATGCTCGGTATGCTTCTGCAATTGTCATTAGCATTGATGATGATTTTCATGATCTCCTTCTGTCTCTTTCAACTCAATACGACTGCAGAATTTAATGCAGTCAAACAGCTTCAGGAACAGCAGCTGCTCAATGAACAACGTCAGAAATTGATTCTTGCCGGCGAAAAAACTGAAGACTTTTTCCTGACACGCTACGGACTGAAAACCGTTGCCGTCATTGGAGAAGACAATGTCCAGAATTACAATGGCGCCCTGGTAATTGAAAACGGAAAACTCTGTAACAACACAGTGTTACGTGATGCGTTTGTTAATGGAGCGAAAAATCTTGCCGCAGATTATGCTGACACCGCCGCTCTAACGGCCAATTGGCGCAATCGTATTCTTGCGCAGGCAGGCTATACTGATGCCGAACTTGACAGCTCAAATCTCGAATGGCTTGCCACACAACTACCTCAGCGAATCGAAACGGTGAAAGCGAATGCAAAAATCGTCCAGACTCAGGCTGCCGCTGCAGTACAGAGTTTTCTTGCTGAACATCCCGAACAGGCAAGCAGTGATCGAATCCGCAGTCTTCTGGATCAATACCTTGCTGCCGATACTGAGCAACGTCAAGTCATTCAGGCAGAACTCGGAGGAGTTCTGCGACTCTATGCCTTTGAATATTTGAAACAGCAGATCGGCTGTCCCCTTCTGGAGGAATTATGATGCGTTGGTTTCTTCTCTTAATGGCTTTTACGACCATAGTTTTTTCCGGTACTTCTGCAAGTGCCGCCCCCGGCGATGATGAAATGTCTCAACAAACGGTGCTCCTTTCTACACGACTTTTGCTGGCGGAACTCAAAAAACAAATGGCAAACGCGCCGATCAGCGACGAAACTCTTTACCAGACAATGAAGCAGAACCCTTCTGCATTTGTAGGAACAGAAAACAGTAGAAAGACTCTTCTCGAGCAATGTCAGAATGCTCTTCGCGAAAGATACCGTAATGAAGTCAACGCACTGCTGCAAGGTGTTGCACAGAAAAATCCAGACAACCGCACGGTTCTGAATGACGAATTTAAAAATCAGGCAATCATTCTACCTGATGACATAGTAACGACCAATATGGACCAAAAATTCCCCGAAGCCTTTCAGAAGGCACGTGACCGCATTATTACGGAACAACGCAATACCCTGGTGAGCCAAATTTTTCCGACAGAACTTCAAATCGACAGTATTGCTCGAAATGATTTGCAGGTTATTCTTGAAAAGCAGCTGATTGATGCCGCCGGACAGGTTATCTTCGAAGAGAACCGTCCTTTTATCCGGGACACCTTAATCCAACCGATGCTTGATGATGCCTACGCCCAGAAACAGTGGCAAATTGATTTTATCAATGGATCGGCGTCAACTGAACCAACCACTCCGGAAGAATTCCAGTATTATCTGGAAAATTTGCTTCAATCCGCAATTGACCAGAAACGTGCGGAAGATCCGCAAAAAAAGATTTACAACATTTTTCCATCTACAAAGGATCCCCTGGTTGCGCGCAGCCGTACTCTTTCTCTGGATAAATTCGTCAGCCATATAGATCAGTATTGTGCGCCGATAAGTAATGAAGAAATCCGTACAGAGTTGACTTTGAATCCCGGTCGCCATCGCGAATTGGCAAAAAGCCTTGAACGTTTTTATCTGTTGTTTGCGCAACGCAGCCGGAGTTCTGCTATCAATGGGTACAGTAACCAGCTTGATAATCAGTCACGAGTAGAAATGCGTTACTTTCTCGAACAAGTTGTCCCGCAATCCGAGCAATGTAATGAAGTATTGAAACAATTCTTTTCCAGTATTGTTACCCCGACAATTACCGAAGAACGTAAAAAACTTGCTGAAGAACAATTCCAATCCAATTTCCCTACCCTGGCCAATAATTCCTTTTTACCGACGGAAGAGCAGATTTCTCAATTTGATCAGGTTGGGGGGGATGAAATGGTTTATGATTTACGCACTCTCCTTCCTTCCAGCAATTTTGATTATCGTACTTTACTGGAAGAATGTGATTCCAGAGCCAAAAAACAGGTTATCGATCTCCTGCAAACTGGATCGACAGCCTTGAAAAACCAACAGCAATTGCTGGATAACTCCTATGCGCGCTTGAATCGTACACTGCTGGAAACAGCACAAAATAACAATTTGGAAACAACAATCCAGGCGCTCCAGGATATTATGGAAATACCGGAAGAAAATCGCATCCAAGACGTAGGAGATTTTACAGAAGATACTGTTGTCGCAGCATACCTTCAATATCTCTCCGGCGAATGGCAGAAAATTCGTTTAGCCACCTTATGGCCGGATGCCAATAACCGTCCTCCCAATTATGCAACGATTTACACACAACTTTTTAACCGAACTCAGCAGGATGCCCGAATCCGCATTCGGGCACTTCTGAGCGATATGCACAATCCTTCTGCACTATTGACTGCCGACAATGCGGCGGTAAGTAATGATGCCATATTGGTTCCGGTTAACCTGAACATTGATGCCAGTGGCCATTACATTATCACAACCGTTACCATTTCCTATGCCGGCGTAAAACAATTTTTCCAATGTTCTGCCATGCCCAAGGAATATGATTCGCAGGAGGCAGAACAACTTCGCTTAATCACCGCCCTTGTGGTCCGCACCTTGAATGAACTGGAAAATGGGAAACGCTACCAGGCGGACATCAAAATTAAAGTGCAAAATGGCCGTATCTTCTATCGCTTTGTTGCAAAACTGCGCCAGAAACTTATTGAGTCTCTGGAAAATCTCGACAAAGCAGAATTATCCTGCACAATCGAAGATTCTCTGTAACCCTCTACCGTGCTGAAATTACTTCTTTCTTCCAATATAATAAAAGCCGTTGGAAGTATGGCCATTCATGGTACGATAAGTAACCTTCCGGTATACGACAGAAGAAAATGCAGCAAAAAGCGTGTCGAGATAATCTTCTGAGTGATGTCGCAACATGATCCCGTCCTCTAACTGGAATGTTCCAAAGGAAAAATTTCCGGGACAGGAACGATAGCGCGCAATATTGCGTTCATCAGAGTTGAGTAAAAAATCGTTGCAATAAAAAATTCCGCCTTTTTTGAGAACTCGCTGAATTTCCCCCAGCAGTTCTTCCTGGCCTTGATTTGAAGGGATACAAGTCAAGACGGCACAAAGCACAACAGCATCAAATATCTCATCAAGGAAATCCAGTTTACCGGGTCTTTGGATACGAAGATCCAATTGCGGATGAGCAATACGTCCCCGCGCGATTAATTCGCAGGAAACATCAACTCCGCAGAGCCGATGATAACCGGCGTCATACAACAACGCAGTAATACGCCCATACCCACAACCGACATCAAGGATTGCACCTGCAGAATCAACAAAAGAAGAAAACTCCTCCAGCTGGAACTCCGTCGTAAATTCTTTCCGACTGCCGGGCCCATTCCAATATTCCGCAGGTGTTGTCTTCATCGTATTATCAAGTCTGCGTTTATGCGAAAAGTGCAGCCTGTTCTTTGATCATATTTATCAGCACCAGAGCCGTCATTGCCTCAAGCACCACCGCCAGACGCGGACAGAGACAGGGATCATGCCGCCCACGAATTTCGCAGTCAATTTCCCTGCCATTTTTATCTATGGTTTTTTGCTGTAACGCGATAGAAGCCGTAGGCTTGACTGCCACGCGAAAGACAATCTCCGCACCATTGGAAATACCGCCCAGGATGCCGCCGGCATGATTTTTACCCCATGACCCGTCAGCATGCGGAGCATCATTGTGCTCGCTTCCACGCATAGAGGCAGCGGAAAATCCAGCACCAAATTCTATCCCTTTCACGCCGCCAATGGAAAGCGCAGCTTTTGCAAGCTCAGCATCCAACCGGTCAAAAACCGGTTCTCCCAGCCCGGCTGGCACTCCGCCGACCCGGCACTCCACAATCCCGCCGACACTATCTGATGACAATCTGGCATTATCCACTTCTGCGGCCATCGCGGCAAAGGCACTCCGGTCAGCAGTTCGCAAAGGATTTTCTTCAATATATTCGCGCTCAAACTGCTTCGCCTTAACGGCCCCAATCTGCGTGACATGTGAAAAAATAGTAATTCCTTTTGCTGCCAACAATTGTTTGGCTACGGCCCCTGCCGCAACCCGCGCCGCAGTTTCACGACCAGAAGAACGCCCTCCTCCGCGATAATCGCGAATCCCATATTTTTTCCAATAGGTAAAATCGGCATGTCCAGGTCGAAATAACTCCGCAATATTGCTGTAATCCGCGCTGTGCTGGTCATTATTATAAATTACCATCGCCAAAGGAGTACCGGTTGTTTTCCCTTCAAACATCCCCGAAAGGATTTCAACGCTGTCTGATTCTTTCCGCTGAGTACAGAACTTGGACTGGCCGGGCTTACGGCGACTCAACTCCTGCTGAACAGCCAGTAAATCAAGGGGAAAACCGGGAGTAACTCCATCTATAACCACGCCGATCGCCGGCCCATGGGACTCGCCAAAGGTCGCTACGGTGAAAAATTTTCCGTAAATGCTGCCGCTCATATCAACTTCTCCCGGTGTAAATATCCAACAATTTCCCGGTTCAACTCTTCTGAGGTACAGAGTGTATCAACAGGAATGATTAAATCAGCCAATTCTGTATACCCGACATTGCGTTCTGCATAAAGCTCTCGAAAATAAGCTTCAGGATCCGCTGCATTAGCAAGAAAAGAAGGCAAACCATTGGTGACAATCCGCGGATAAATCAATTCCGGGGCGGTCTTCAGATAGATAAAAAAACCCAGTTCTGCCAATTCCCCGCCAATCAAGCGATTGCCAACAGTCCCGCCGCCAAGGGCAATAACATTGCGGTCAAACGCTTCATCGTTGAGCCAACGAGTAACCGTTGTGGCCTCAAGAGCACGAAAATAGTCGGCGCCTTTGTTATTATAAATACCGCGGGCGTCAGTGTTCTCTTTTTCCACTGCGGCATAATTGGCTGCTACTGCCTCATCACTGTCAATAAAATGCATCCCCAAGTCACGAGCCAGGCGCTTTGCCTGCGTTGTCTTGCCGCAATGCTTCATCCCAATAAAAATAATGTTCATCAAATCGAATCCGGCTTAACGATTTCGGTACCAATTCCTTCGTTGGTAAATATTTCCAACAGCAGTGAGTGTCGAACCCGCCCATCGATCAAGTGTACTTTGTTCGTACCGGCATTTAAGGCCCGAACACAACTCTGAATTTTCGGCAGCATTCCACCAGTCAAAATCTTTTCCTCAATCAATTTCTGAATTTCATCAGTGCAAATTGTTGGAATCACTGTCGTTTCATCCTTGGGGTCGCGCATAATTCCCGGAACATCACTGAGAAAAACCAGCTTACGAGCATAAACAGCTTCTGCGATCTTGCATGCGGCAATATCAGCGTTGATGTTGTAAACCTGCCCATCAACATCACGCCCCAGCGGCGTAATAATTGGAATTTTATTGGAGTTAAGAGCCTCCATGATTTTCGCGGCAGCAACAGAAACGACATCACCAACATAACCGATGTCAAGCGCAGCTCCACTATCCGGATCTTTTGCATACATCCGTTCAGCGATCAAAATCTCCTTACCAGATACCGGTATGGCGTCTCCACCGGCAGCTTTAGCCAACTCAACCAGATTCCGATTAATCTGGTTGTGAAGCACATCATCAACTACTTCAATGGTTCTGTCGCATGTATGCCGCAACCCCTGGACAAAATTGACCGGAATATCTCGCCTTTTCAATTCTGCAGAAATGGCTTTACCCCCACCATGTACTACAACTACCTTAATTCCGATACATTCCAACAGGACAACATCCAACATTGTCCGCTGAACAAGATCGGGATCTTCCATTGCGCTGCCGCCAAATTTGACAACCATAACAGCATTGCGAAATTTCTGAATATACGGCAGTGCTTCCAATAGCACTTCAGCCTTGTCAATACAGTTCATAACCCATCCTTATTTTAAAAATATCACCCGAACTCCGGGCTTAACAAACCGCTTAAGCATCCCAGTATTTACCTGTCAATATGAAGAAACTGGTTCCCGGAACAATATTCTTCCTGTTGCCGCATCTCTGATATCGTCAGGATTCCGTCCCC
>CALGPR010000287.1 GCA_937960425.1 uncultured Lentisphaeria bacterium | reverse complement strand
TCCCTGCGTCATGCGACGATAAAGTCCCGGATTCCCATTAAAAACTTAATTCCCGGCGGAGTGTCTGAATGATCTGGCGGAGAAGATTGCCTCCGATGCTGGAAAAACGGCGGATTGATACAATGCCGCTGCGTCCTACAGCTGGAGTTTTCTGCGGGTCGATTGCTATGTCAATTTGAAAATACCCTTCTAACGGCAAAAGCTGCCCTTCAGGGGTCTGGACTGTCAAGATCGGTCCTCCGTATGCGTTCAATAAAGGTGATGGGGTCAGGGATGCCGGCAAGGCACGAATGACTTCAATGGTACCGGAAATGGCTTCAAGGTCATGACTTAAATGGATGGTAACAGGTTTGCCAATGGACAAATTGCGGATTTCATTTTCGGTCAGATACGCGACGGCATAGCGATTGTCAGGATCATAGATTTCTCCGATCAGTTCGCCGCGGTTTAACCATTTACCCGGTTTTAAATAGGAATCATACAACGAAAAGCAACCGTCAATGATGCTTCTGGTAATTTGTTCTTCTTTACGGCGAAGCAGTTCTTTGTGGGTTTCCCGGTTTTTTGCCAGGGCTTGAAGCAGCGTTTCACGTTCGCCCCGTCGTTCTGCGATTGCCTGCGATTGGTCCAGTTGCAATAACGAAGCTTGTTCTTCCAGTTCAGATTCTTTCATCATCCAATCAAGGAATGGGTTTTCCTGAGAAAAAATAATATCGCCTTTTTTTACATTGTCCCCATCTTCAACTGCAATTGCCTCAAGGAAGCCGGAATTTTGGGCGTAAAGTGGTTGGACAATGCGGGATTTGATTTCGCATGGTGCATTGATTTTCCACGGCAATGGCAGAAAAAGCAGTGCCAGCAGTACAGCTGCTCCGCTCAGTGAAAGGAGAACACGGCGGCGATCCATTGTTTTTACATTCATCTTCAATAATTTTCCTTCCTGAATCAGAGGTTTGATGAGCAATAAGTATACTTCCAATGTCAGCAGAATGATACCGAGCGTTTTTGTGAATTGAAAGTAAACAATCAAAATGATTGAAGTGTAAAGGAAAAAGCGGTAAATAAAAGCACAAATTCCATAGAGAATCAGCCCGACCTTTTGTCGTGTTGTCTGTTGTGATTCCGGTTCTATCGGTTCCGGCAGCCCCAGCAGCCAGTGGTGCCATAAGTTACGGAAGCAGTCAACCCCGCGGCGATGCAGGTTATCAAGGTTCATAAGATCCATCAGCATGTAGTATCCGTCATACCGGATGAAAGGATTGCCATTGATAAATATTGTATTGATAATACTGACAGTAAAAATATAATAAGCAATTGTCTGAGTCAGCCCGGGGAGTGAAAACGACCATACCAGTGCGGCAATTCCGCCAATAAAGAGCTCACTGAAGATTCCCGCTCCGTCAATCAAAAACCTTTTTTTGCGATCGGTGACGCGCCAAGCGTCTGTCAGATCCGTATAAAAGCGGGGAATAAAAAAGACGACGGCAACCCCCATTCTCCGTACCCGGCAGCCCGCCAGTTTGGCACTGTAAGCATGGGCAAATTCATGGATCAGTTTGATGAAAAAGACCGCGATGGAATATCGAATTAGTCCCTGGATCGAAATAGAATTGATAAACGCGTCGGCAAAGCGGTTGTAGTTAACAATGACGGAGAGATAGCCACTGATGGTGAGCAATAGCAATAGTAGCATTGTCCAGTGATTGAAAATCAATTTAATTGCTTCGACGGTTTTATTAAGAAAACGATCCGGACGCAGCAACGGGACACGGAAAAAAAGGTAACTGGAAAGAATAATGTTCCAGAACATGGAACGCTTGATCGCACGTTGTCTGCGCATGCGTTGTTCAGTTCTGCCATAAGAGGATTGCATTAGATGGTTATTTTGCAGGAAGCCGATCAGAAGAAATACTTCCGCTTTTGTGGACTGGATTCCGGATTTTTTCAATTTTTCCAGAAATTCATTCATAGGCATATCTGCTGAAAGAGCTTTGATAATGCGGTAATTCTTCTGAGATATGCGAAAATAATTGTCAGCAACGGGGTCGAACAGCAGATAAGTCCGATTCCCGTTACTTTCTCGATCTCCCGGCAGAAGCTGTAAATCGTTGCGCAATTCACCAGTACGCAGCATATCCTCCTGGAGGTTATGTTGCTGTGTTGTTGCGATTGCCATGTCTGGCGGAATGATGTTGTCTGTGATTGCCATCAGAGTTGCCGATACCAGAGTACAAGGTTGCGGAAAAGATAATAGCCGAGCGATACCCGACTACCGGAGAGCCGTGCTGTTCCCCGCATGCCCCAGGTCAGTTCCGCAGAATTGATCTCGGGTTTTACGCGGATCTGGTAACAAAAAAGGCGCTTTTCGTTCAAAACTGGCTTGGGACTGACCGAGAGAATTTGCGAAGCAATCGGCAGCTCTGGACGGGTATTCAGGTAGAGCGTTGCTTCGAATTGTTCTTTGAGAATCGATGAGTACCGTTCGTCCAGAGCAATATTGGCAATCAGGTGATCGGCATTAAGTACTTCAAATAGAAGATCTCCAGCGCGAACGGCTTTCCCACTGAGTTTATCAGTATCTCCGATATTAAGGATTCCGGAGGTTTCTGCTTTAACATCGCCGCGTTCCACATACCATGCGTTTTTGTCAATGTCAATTTGCATTTTTTCCTGTTGCAATTTTAACAAAGGAATCTGGCCACGTTTTTCTTCGTCTTTAAATGCCGCACTTTCAGCAAGATTCAGTTGCGCGGTGATGCGATTGAATTCATTTTTCGCATTGGCAAGTTCAAAAAGGCGTTCCTCCAAATTATAAGTAAGAACTGTATCTCCGCTGTTAATGGTATCTCCGTTTTTAAAATTGCATTTTTCCAATGTCCCATCAAATGGTGCGTAGACAATTGCCGCCTCTTCGGGAATAATTTCAAATTCTGCAGAAACTTTCTGTGGAATGCGAACGAGGATACATGCCAACAGAAAAACTACTATAATATATAGGAAAATTCTGCTGGGGCGAAACCATTTGCTGCGGTCGGTCATTGCTTTAATGACATTATTTTTCCGTTCATTCAGGATGAAAAACAGCGATTCACTGTAATGTTCCGCAAGCAAAGCAAGTAGGGCAGGGGCCATTGCCGCCTGATCTTTTGTATGAAATTCGACAATCCAGAGTATGGTATTGGGCGTGTCAGAGTCGCTTCCGGAAGGGCGGATCGGGACGAGATAAACTGCCTGTGAAGACTCAAAGAGCATATTTGCTGCTTCTTCGGTTACGGCTGAATGAGGATTTTCTGTTAAAAAAGTCTGATCCATCAGGGTGATTTTGCGAATATCAGCAAAATCTTTTGCCAGAGCTGCGAGTGCCAGCGTGTATTCAGAATTTGCCTTGGGTTCCGGTTGGCCGGTTACTGCCAGAACCGATGGCAGGGCAAAACGGAGATCAATTACGCTGGAGCGATCAAATTTGATTGCCAGAAGTGAGTTGTTGACAACGTGTCCAGCCCAATCCTGGAGAGATGAACATTGAAACCCTTCATGACCGAGTTTGATAATAGCAGAAAGGGCGTTGAGTTTGCCTTTGGCGATCAAAAGTTCCCGGGCAGGATCACCTGATTTTGGTTGCTGTGTGCTCATTGGGCATTCTCCTGGTTGCCCGTATCTGCAGGGCGGATTGCCTGCAGGATTCCCGACATCCCGGCGATGAGGTTGTGGTCGGAATTATCGATAATGACCTTAACTTCAAAAGTTTTACTTACGAAATCAATCTGCCCGGCAATTTCATGGATTTTTCCAGTAATAACGGTTCCGGTTTCTTCAACAAGAATATCAACATTGTCGCCGATGCGGATATCCTTTTTTCTGGCGGAAGGCAGGGGCATGACGCCAAGCAGAGCGCTGTCGTCGATAATTGTGACGAGCCTCTGTCCAATTCGGACAAATTCATATGGCTGAGCTTCTTTTTTGATCATGCGACCGGAGAATGGGGCATGCAGCGTGCAGAGTTCCTGTTGTTTGACCGCCATATCGTACATCGCTTGCTGATAGCTGTGTTTAGATGCCGCAACTTTGATTTCAAGTTCTGCCTGGGAGACATCGGCATCGCTGGCCATATTTCCCTCGATCATCTTTTTTAGAATGTCATAATTTTCGCGGGAATAGTTATACGTTGCTTCTGCTTCTTCAAGAGAAGCTTTGGCCCGGCGCAACTGGTTCTCATAAAGCGAGGGATCAAGTTTCACAAGGATATCATTTTCCTGGAAAGTTTCTCCTTCGTTTTTTTCAAAAGACAGAACGGTAGAATCA
>CALGPR010000286.1 GCA_937960425.1 uncultured Lentisphaeria bacterium | reverse complement strand
TTTTTCTTGCTTTTTACAAAATTGCAGGTATTCTTTTCAATATGAGGAAGAAAATCAACCCTGCGATTGTCAGGAGAATCAGTGTTTTATTAAAAAGAAGGAGAAATTATGAACACCCCAATGAAACCCGCGAATAAAACGTTTGCTGCTGGCAAATGGATGCCAAAGGATCGGGAAACCCTCGCAAATTGGCTGAAAAAGATCATGGATAAAGCGGATAAAGACACCGGTCCACTGAAGCCGGTTGTCGAAGATCTTAAGAACTTTATTGAAAACGATCCTGATGCATATATGTTTTTTAACCTGATGTTTGAACAGGTCCCCGGCGATAAATCCAAATCGCCAACTGGGTTACCGCAGGTCAGGGATTACCAGCATATGCTCAGAATGTTCAATGTTATTTTAACCCATGCGCCCAGTTTTGACGAAAGCGGTCTGGTCGGATTCCCGTTCAACGCGATTTTAGACTGGTCCATGGCAACTGTCGGCGGTTGGGCAGCTTTCGTGGAGGATAAAGTTAACGTTCATATTAAAGCGTTATTGGATGAGTGGGGAACGTTCCTGCGTTCTCCAGACAGTGCCTATGTTTTGAATGATGATCCCAAAAACGGATGGTTTGGTGCTGATGCCCATAAAGCTATGCCGACTTTTGTCGAAGACTTCGTTTGTGATCCCAAGCTGCCGCATTATGGGTTCAAGTCATGGGATGATTTCTTCATCCGGCAATTTCGCGAAGGAGTCCGTCCTGTGGCCGAGCCAGACAATGATGCTGTGGTTGTAAGTGCATGTGAATCTGCTCCATTTGCCATTGCACGCAATGTGCAGATGCTGGATAAATTCTGGATTAAGGCTCAGCCTTACGCATTGAAGTTCATGCTCAATAATGACCCGTTGGCAAAGAAATTTGTTGGCGGTACTGTTTATCAGGCATTCCTCAGTGCCATGAGTTATCATCGTTGGCATTCCCCCATTTCCGGTAGAGTCGTGAAAACGGAAGTAATTCCCGGAACTTACTATTCAGAAGCGCTCAGTGCTGGTTTTGATCCGTCAGCTCCCAATGATTCTCAGGGGTATCTGGCAGAAATAGCAACTCGTGCGGTAATTTACATTGAAGCAGACAATCCCGATATTGGCCTGATGTGCTTTGTTGCTATCGGTATGGCAGAAGTTTCTACATGTGAAATTTCTGTTTATCAAGGGCAGCATATTAAAAAAGGGCAGGAAACAGGGATGTTCCACTTTGGTGGATCGACATATTGCCTGATATTCGGGCCACATGTTAATATTGATTTTGATTTACACGGTCAAAAACCTGGCTTGGAAAGCTCAAATATTAACATTAACTCACGCTTGGCAATAGTTGGGCCGCGTAATAAATAAATTTCCTTAGATAAGATTCGCAGGGTCCGGTAACATGGAGTTCCGGACTCTTTTTTTGGGGGGAACGGATCAGAGCGTGTGGTGATCCCTGATGAAGACAGAAAAGCTTTCTTGTGATTGTATTTCCTTTATTGGGGCATTCTAAAAAGTTACAATTAGCAATAATTGGGTACGAAGCATTTATCGGAAGCGTGGATATAAAAGATTTTTTTGGGGCGAGGAATGTAAGAGGGAATTCGGTGGTATCCAGGGTCCGGGGAATTCGTTATCAGAGTATATACTGCTGTCCAAGTATTAAATGGAAAGTGAAAAATTGTTTCAAGACAGTTCTGTACGCATTAAAAAACAGAAAAACCGCATGGAAAATTCCCATGCGGTTTT
>CALGPR010000285.1 GCA_937960425.1 uncultured Lentisphaeria bacterium | reverse complement strand
AACTGCGGCAGCCGAGCTCACAAATCGTTATTTCTAATTCAAAATCAAAGCGTCGTGTCGCTTTATCCTGTTTAAACTGATTTTGCTTCGCATGCTCACTTTGAGGTATAAAACTTTTTCCTGGACACTTGCAAGCCAGTCGCAACTCCTTACCCCATTTTAGTGGAATCGCGTACAGGCTTTTCTTAAACCATGCTGCAACAGCAATCGGGGGCAGTCTCGATTTTTGGGGATCAACCTCTTTGCACAGTCCGATTTCAAAGTTTCTTCAAGTATTTCCCGGACACTTCCGATAAGATTCTTATGCCAACGCAACATCCTTTTGATGACGACCGTTAATGGAGCAAAGGTTGCTTCTAATTATCTTCAAAACTCTGTAAAATGATTGGCCTCAGCAAGCACTGCCAATCCCATATCAAGAAAAAACAATATTCACAACAACGGGCCGAACAACTTTCTCTGCCACCCTTACCTTACTGAAGTTGTTCTCTGGCTTTTTTTGCAGTTTTTCCTGCACATTTATACAGCTTTTGCACAATGATGTGTCGTAAAAAAGTAATATTAGCTATTGATATTCAATACCTTGAATACTTTTTCACAATCGACAAGTTGTTTCTGAATGTTCCCCAGCATCTCTGCTCAGTTTTCCTTTAAAAATTATCGCAGGAAGAACCAAGAAAAAAAGCCGTCTCGAAGTAATTCCCCCAAAGACGGCTTTCTGATTTTCACTGAACACTTTAATTTTTTATAATTGCATCAGCAACCTGATTCAGCGCATCGTGAATTGCAGTGGATTTTTCAATTCCCCCGCAAATATCGCCTCGATCACAGGCGGCGAGAAATGCAGGTTCCAGCGGAAGTTGCGCCAACAGCGGAACATGGAAAGCCTCAGACAATTTTTTGCCACCACCGGTAGCAAAAAGGTCATGACGTTTGCCGCAATCAGGGCAAACAAAACCGCTCATATTCTCAACGATTCCGGCAACTTTGACTTCAAGTTTGTTGCAGAAGTCAAGACATTTGCGACAGTCGGCAAGTGAAACCTCCTGCGGAGTAGTCACTACCACGGCAGATTTGTCTCCAGTAATCATCTGGCATGCAGATAAGACTTCATCCCCGGTTCCCGGCGGAAAATCCAGAATCATATAATCGAGCTCTCCCCAGGAAACTTCTTCAAAGAGCTGCTTGAGAACACCGATCTTGGCAGGACCTCGCCAAATAACTGCCTCATCCGGCTTTTCGATTAAAAGCCCAATAGACAATACTCTCACTCCGCAACAGGCCTCTGCTGGACAGATTCCCTCTTCATCACTGACCATTTGCGTATTCTGCAAATGAAACAATGTCGGCTGACTCGGGCCATGAAAATCGAGATCAAGAAGACCGACCTTGTACCCTTTTTGCGCCAAAGTCACCGCCAGAGATGCGGCAACAGTACTCTTGCCTACACCACCTTTGCCGGAAAGCACAAGAATTTTATGCTTCATTGCCTCCATACGTTCGTCAAATTTTGACGGTCCTTCGCCGCATGAACCGCAGTTTCCGCTGCAGCTGCTGCAGGATCCGGAACATTCGCTCATTTTAAAAACCTTTCTCTAAATAAAATGAAACAAGATAGTAAATAAAAGAATTTACCACGGTTTCCAAGCAAAATCAATTGCAATGAATTTTTTTTACTTGAAAAGAGGACAACAGGAATTGATAGTTCTGTTTCCCAACAGCTTCATTCAGGGAGAAGAAATTGCGCCGGGAAACCCAATTTGAGTTTTTTATAAGCTGCAGGATTTTCATCGTTTTACCGGCAACAAAATCTTGTCAATAAACCCCATGATCATCTTGCTGCCCGGTATGGTATCCCTGTGTCGCAGCTGGAAAACTGTTTTTCCAGGAGGGCCAGCCGTATGAGTAAGCCCTTCTTCCTGTTTAAGAAATTAAAGACCTCAAGGCAATTGTTAAGATCAAACGAAGGGTAGAGATCAATAACGCAATCAGGAAACAATCGGGCTAAAAGTCTGCATCAGAAATTTTTTTCAGCAAAATGAAAAACACAATCAAGCCGCATAATACACCTAAAAACGCCCCCAATACCAGGCGCAGGATGATCTCAAGTACCCAAGCTATCGACACAATCAATACACAATCACGCATTGGCGCATCGTTAGCTGTAATTTTTAATACTAATTTCAGACAAAAAGCATCTATTGCTATCAGGACAGCAAAAATCAAAAGCCCCACAATAATTGCCAGTACAACTATCATCATTCCCCCTCCTTTCTATAAACACCCCTCTCCCGACCCTTTTGCTATTTTCACAATAAGACGGGAAACTTCATAAAACATTTTATTTTGCCGCTCTAATTTTTTCAAACTGCACAATCATTTTATCGGAATGGTTTTGGCAAAAAAATTCAGTAACATGAAAAAAACTATTACTCTCTGCAT
>CALGPR010000284.1 GCA_937960425.1 uncultured Lentisphaeria bacterium | reverse complement strand
GAGAAAAAAATGAAAAAGACTTCACAAACCGCCGTTTATGGCCTGGGAGTCATGGGGACTGCCCTTGCCCGCAATCTGGGGAACCAGAATTTTTCTGTCTGTGTCGCCAACCGAACGGTAGAAAAGACCCGTGATTTTTTAATTCAATACGGCAACGAAGGCAACTTTACGGCAGCAGAATCCCTGGAAGAACTAATGCTTCTTCTGGAGCGCCCGCGAAAAATCCTGCTGATGGTCAAAGCAGGAGATGCCCTGGATCAGCTGCTTCAAGAACTGGCGCCTCTGCTTGACGAAGGGGACATTGTTCTCGATGCCGGCAATTCTTATTATGAAGATACGCAACGCCGTGCAGTTTTTGCCCAGGAAAATGGGTTTCACTTTCTCGGAGTAGGCGTTTCGGGCGGCGAAGAAGGAGCCTTGACCGGGCCGTCAATTATGGTCGGAGGAGACCTTGTTGCCTGGCAAACCGTTATGCCATTTTTAATGGCCATTGCCGCAATTGGCCCCAATGGCGCAAAATGCTGCGCCTATCTGGGGCCGGATGGAGCTGGACATTTTGTAAAAATGATACATAACGGCATAGAATATGCAGAAATGGAATTGTGGGCAGAAACCTTCCTCCTTCTGCGCCGCGCAGGAAAAACCCTGGAAGAAATCGCTGACGTTTTCAGCGCCTGGAACAGTGGAATAACTGGAGGATACCTTGCTTCCATTACTGCTGCCATCCTCCGCAAAAAAGAACCTGATGGCACCCATACCCTGGACACTGTTTTAGATTGTGCGGCAGACAAAGGTACCGGCAGGTGGAGTACCGAAAGTGCTATGAAACTCGGTATTCCCGTCTCTACCGTTGCAGAAGCAGTCTTTGCCCGCCTGTTTTCCTCGTCTAAAAGTGAACGGCTGGTAGGGGCGCACACGTTAACCGGCCCGGCAGAAGAAACGCTTGCAGTCCCTGGCGATTTTGCCAATCAACTGCACCGCGCATTCGATTTTGCAAAATGTGTTATTTTCAGCCAAAATTTCACTTTGCTTGCTGCGGCGTCAAAAGAATACAATTGGAACCTGCCATTACCAACCATTGCCTCAATCTGGCGCGGTGGCTGTATTATCCGGTCTGGCATTCTGGATGCCGTCCGTGATGCCTATGCAGCGGATCCACAACTGCCCCGCCTGCTTTTTGCACCGGAATTTGCAGCAATAACAGCCCAAAATCATGGTGCGGCACGAGAAGTTGCCTCGCTGGCGCTTCGCCATGGTGTTCCCGTTCCAGTACTTGCGAGTTCCATCGGCGCATATGATATGCTCCGGACACGGCAATTGCCGGCAAATCTGATTCAGGCGCAGAGGGATTGCTTCGGTGCCCATACCTATGAACGGGTAGATGCTCCCCGGGGCACTTGTTTTCACTCTGACTGGCTGCGTTGAGTTTCCACCCGGGAGATAACGCCAACAGTCGTTTTCTCCCGGATTTCGTTCATCTCCTCAAAAGGAATAGAATCCTGTTCAAATCCAACGCTGGACACCATTGTACAGTTGGTGCAGCAAAAAAATACTAAACTATAGTACAATTTGTTCCAGTCATACATGCGTATTGACAAAATGCCCCGGCTGGGAAACTGGAATTTTTTTCTGAACAAAATCAAGTGTGTTTTTTTCTTTGCCTACTTGTATTCGCCAATAAGCAGCTTATTTTACTTCATAAGTGATTTGAACAAGGTACTGTTATCTCTATGAAAAAAAGTTTTTTATGTAAGTTGGGAACATTTGCTGTTTTTGTTTTTGCCGGAGTTCTTCTCAGCGGGTGTGCCGGTCGTTATTTTTCACCATCAGAATGCCGGGAACCCGATATTTCGCTCGAAGAGCTTGAAGGAAAAAAACAGTTGGCAATGGATCCAGAGCGAAAATTTGCTGATGCTACCAGCTTTGTTCAGCGGGAAACCTTAACTTATTCTTTACCTTTGCTCGGAGATACGGTCTTCGTCATTGAAACTTTTTATAAAAAGCCGGATAAATTCCGAACTGACATGCGTCAGGATAACAAATTGATCTTCTCAACAATTTATAACAATGGTCAGGCAGTACGCATTAATTATATAGATAATACTGTAACCCAGGTAACAGGCGAAGAACTTGAAGAATTAAATCTTGTATTCCGCATGAATCTCCCGAACAGTACCTATCAAAGCACATTTGATAAAGTGGAATTTCAGGAATGTGAAATTGACGGGGAACAATATTACCGGGTTCGTGGCATCACGGAACATGCAAAGATTCCGCCAATGGATTTTTATATTGGAAAGACCAGTATGATGACCAAAGGTATTGTCTTAGAAGGGAAGAGTGAAGTTCGTATCGACTCCTATGATTTATATGATGGCGTAATTATTCCAGATACAACATCAATCAATCAAGATGGCATCGAATTGCACTCCAAAGTTCTGACTTACAAGTTGAATG
>CALGPR010000283.1 GCA_937960425.1 uncultured Lentisphaeria bacterium | reverse complement strand
CCGCTGTACCGGAAAAAGCAGGTACTGCACTCCAGGCGTCAATCCTGCTCCATCTGCCAGGGTTGGTATTATCTGAACGTCTGGCTCCTATCGTCAATGGCTTGAAAAAGCTCCATTATAAAATTCGGGGACTTTACGGAGACAACAACGATAATCGAGGAAATATGTTTCTTCTGACCAATACGATCACAATGGGGATTCCGGAAGAAGAAACAATCATTGAATTAGAGCATCTGGCAAAAGAAATTAATGACTATGAGCGTGATGCCCGATTACAGCTGCTCGAAAAACAACGGGCATTACTGCTGGACAAGGTCGGACGAGCCTATGGCTTGGTTCGCTATGCACATCTTTTATCTGTTGATGAAATGCTTTTGGCTCTCTCCAAGCTGCGGTTAGGAGTTGATCTGAAACTGTTTGAATCCATTGGAGTGGATACGATTTCCAATCTGTTTTTATGGGGACTTCCGGCTCATCTGCAAAAAACCGGTGCAGACAGCAACAATGGATTCGGATTAGATTTTACCCGTGCACAACGCTTCCGGATGCGCATGGCCGATTTAAAATAACAGTGTTCCCTATACTTGAAAGCTGGAGTGAAAATTGGATATAACGCTGGTACTGCTGCTTGCCTTTCTGGAAATGACATTTATTTTTGTCGGTTTCTGTATGCTTCACAGCCAACGAAAAGTTATCGGATCAGCTGCTTTCTATTTGGCATTTGGAATGCTTTTTCTCTTTTCTCAGCTGGTTTTTGCCGCGGATTTGCAGATACAGGGACCGAAAGTTTTATGGTTTGAACTCTCTTTTCCCCTGAACTCTACCGTTTTTTTCATGCCCTGTCTGGCAACAATATTGCTCCTTTACCTGACGGAGGGAACACTGGCCATTCAACGGCTCATCATCGGCATCCTTGTTCTGTTCGGGATATACTTTTATCTGGCAGATTTGACACGACTGCAAAGTTCCTGGGAAATTTTTGGAATCTCTCAAGGAATTGCAGCAGATACATTCCAGTATCTGCTGTATCGCAGCCGCGGCGCTTTTTTCGCCACTTTTGTCTCGCAGGTAGTCGACCTGTTCCTGTTGCCAATTATTTATCAAAGGCTTCGCAACGCCCGTTGGAACAATTTTTTCTCCATTCTTGGAGCACTGCTTGTATCGCAATTGGCAGACTCTCTAATTTTTGCCTTGTTGACGCTGCAAAGCCATCCCGATTGGTTTGTCCAGTTGAACAATACCTTTTTAATCCGCAGCATCGCAGCACTCTGGTTTGCCATCCTGTTAACAATTTACCTCAAAAAAATTGAACAGGGGCTGGAATCCAGAGGCAAAAGTGCTCTGGAGCTGCTTTTTGCATTCTTTGGCGGCTATAGTCGTTCCAAACGCCTGGAACGCAATCTGATGGAATCGGAAGGGCGTTACAAGCTGGTTTTGGAAAATGCGTCAGAAATGGTCTTTCTGATGGATAATAAAGGAATGATTATTGATGCAAACCGTGCGGCGGCACGTCTGCTGGCGGTTCCATCGCCAATGGATTTTTACGGGCGGGATTTCTTTGATTTGATTACCCAGGACCGGGAAAATTTGAGACAGCTCTTCTTATCGAGTTCCCCGGAAGCCAATCGGCTGAACTTTCGCTATAAAATTTTTATGCAGTATAAAACATCTCCCCGCCGCCGGGTTGACGTTGTCGTTTCTCCCGTAGATTTTCATGGCTCAAGAGTTCTGATTGTCGTCGGCCGCGACATTACCGAGGAAAGTCGTTTAGCCGAAGAAAAGGAAATTCTCCGGGAACAGCTGGCACACTCGCAACGCCTGGAGTCGCTCGGAAAACTTGCAGGGGGAATTGCCCACGATTTCAATAATTATGTTCATGCAATTCTGGGCCATATTGATGTGATCAATCTGCTCTGTGATACTCAAGATGAAAAAGTCCGTCAGCACCTCGGAAAAATTGAAGCAGTTGCGGAACAGGCTGGGAAATTGACAGGCCAACTTCTGGGCTTTGCGCGAAAAGGAAAATATCAGGTGACAACACTTGAGTTGGCTCCCCTTATAGATAAAAGTATTGAACTATTTATGCCCAGTTGTACACGAAGCATGGAAGTGGAATCAGAATACACGACAGAACCGAAACGCCTGATCCGCGGAGATGCCATTCAATTGCAACAGGTGCTGGTGAATCTTTTTATCAATGCGCGAGATGCGCTTGAAGAAACCCCCAATCCTCGAATCACTGTTTCCCTCGGCAATGGAGAAACGCTTGCCCATGCGCTGCCACTGGAAGCGAATCCAGAGACCTTTCACAAAGAGAATTACTATTTTATCTCTATTGCTGACAATGGCTGTGGCATGAGCAAAGAAACATTACAACGAATTTTTGAGCCATTTTTCACCACCAAACCGATTGGAAAAGGAACGGGAATGGGGTTATCCATGGTGTATGGAACAATTACCCACCACCATGGTTACCTTCAGGTTCAAAGTGAACAAGGGAAAGGTAGTATATTTACAATTTTCCTGCCGAAATACTCTACAAGTCGAATGGATAATGATGAACCACTTGCATTAAGAACGACTCCCAACCTCGCCCTGCCGGAAGATTTGCAGTTATAAGGCTGAGTCTCAAAAATCAAGCGGCATGGACAATTTGCAATGTCTCACAATTCCCTTCTGCGGTATAACAATTTATCGGGAAACTGATTAAACTCTCATCGGGAAAATACTCCCACACACATCTTGATTTGAATTTTTCTGGAAAAGAATTACTGTATTGCCCATTGCCCCCCGGCAGGGGTCCGGGTGGGCTTCTAATCAGAGCGTTTTCTCAGGAACTGTTTATGGATTGGATTTTACTGGTTGTTGCCGGTTGTTTTGAAGTATGCTGGGCTGTCAGCATGAAATATTCCCATGGATTTACGCGCCTTTATCCATCTCTTTGTACCATCGTCTGTATGGCATTGAGTGTCGGTCTGCTGGCACTGGCAATGCGCACACTGCCTCTGGGGACAGCATATTCTGTCTGGACCGGAATCGGAGCGGTAGGGACTGTTCTCGTCGGAATGATCTTTTTTCAGGAATCCACTGCAATTCTCCGCATCTTATGTTTGTGTCTCATCTTCTCCGGAATTGTTGGGTTGAAGCTTCTTTCTCCCAAGTAACTATCCCGAAAAATTACCATAGATCTATATTATTTGGACAAATCTTTGCTTTGTACACTGTACGCGACATAAATCCGTGCTATACTTCCTGTATGCTTGTTATAACCATTGGGCAGGAGATAAATTATGCAGAACGGAATCCCAACAGAGCCAAAACAAATTTCTTTTTTTACTCGTATCGCCTGGGGATGCGGCGGGTGGGCAGACAACTGGATGTTCAACGTTATAAATTATTTATTCCTTTTTGTCTATGTTGATTTTTTCCGTATGGACCCAGTCACGGCTGGAGCCGCACTCTGCGTCCCACGCTTTTTTGATGCGATCACAGATTTATACATTGGCAACTTCTCTGATAATCTCCGCTCCCGCTGGGGACGGCGCCGGCCGCTGATCATTGCCGGGACAATCGGGTGTGCCATTCTCCTGCCGCTCTTTTTTACCCCGCCGTTTCAGAATACAATGCAAAATCCATGGTATTCCAATGGTCCCTTCTGGTTTCTTTCGGCGATAGGATGCCTCTATTATGGAATTTGTTATACACTTTTTGTCGTCCCCTACACAGCTCTCGGATACGAGTTAGGAGGAAACTATGATGAACGGACTAAGGTTCTGGCATGGCGCATGTATCTGGGGCTGGCAGGACAAATGATCGTCCCCTGGGTATACAAATTAAGTGTCAATAGATCTTTATTTGCCAATATTCAACAGGGAGCCATTGCTGTAGCATTTTTTGCTTCAATTGCTATTCTAATTCTCGGTTGCATTCCGGGAATATTCTGTAAAGAAAACCCAGCTCACCAGAACCATCCGCAAACCCATTTCTTTACCGCTGTAAAAGAAAGTTTTTCGAGTATTCCCTTTTTATTTATCCTCGGTAGTTTTGTCATCGTCACAGCCTTCTTTGCTGCTGCGGGATCTTTGGGGAGTTTTGTCAGTTTGTATGTCGTATGTCAGGGGAATAACCAACTTAACAGCAAAATCGTCGGCTATATGGGCACATTATTGTCCGTCACCAGCGTCGTCAGTCTACTTATCACCACCTGGGTTTCGCGCATACTGGATAAGAAATGGGCATATATTGGAGGACTTGGGATTGTCGCTTTATCACAATTATCCTATTGCATTACGTTAACCCCGGAACACCCCTACTGGCAAATTTATTCCGTCCTGCTCTTCGGGATCGCCATGCAGGGATGCTGGCTGATGCTTGACAGCATGTTGTCTGACGTCTGTGATGTCGAAGAAGTCCGCGTCGGGCACCGCAGCGAAGGAATGTTCAGCTCGGTTCGTGGTTTTATTCAAAAACTTTCTCAAGGGTTAATGGCAATTGTCAGTGGGATCATCTTAAAGCTCTCCGGCTTTGATGCCACCATTGCCCAAACGGAAGGACTCTCCGCAGATGTCCTGTTCCATATGAAGTTTCTGGCAATCAGCATTCCATTTCTGGGCTGTATCCTGGGAATAGTCGCTTTCTACTTTTATCCGATCACCCGCGCAAAAGCAGAGGAAGCCCACAAGATTCTGGAACAAAGAAAAGCCGAACAACTACAATAAAATTTTTTATCGGCCCTCAAGAGAAAGGAAAATCTTTCTCTGAGAACCGTTTGAAATATTCCCGCACATGCCCCCTTACCTCGGGGCTGCCGCAACCGCTACGAACGATTGCTCATCAGCAAACTTTTTCTTTCCATGCCAACGCAATTAGTCCCTTCAACGTATCTTTTTGCCTGTCTCCGGAGACAAGAAGCTGTGCGGCAAATCGTTTCTCCTATCGATAGGATTTACGGAAAATTTCTATAACATCGTCCGACGTTAATGGAACACGATCAAGTAAAAATAAACTTCCCATCGTGTCGCGTGCTTTCTGGTCTAACCAGGCAAAATCCTCTTCCCGGAATCCGTAATCGGACATTTTCAACGCATCAACATGACATTTTTTCTTCAGTGCAGCCAGTGCAGAAAGAAAATCATGTTCTGTTGCGTCGCTGCGTCCCAACATTCCCCGCGCCATTTGCGCGCACCGTTCCGGAATTGACCGGGCAAAAAAGCTGAAATATGCTTCTGAAATCATGATCAGCCCGGCCCCGTGTGGCAACTGTGGAGCTTTTGCACTCATGGCATGTTCCAGAGAATGCTCCGAAGTACAGCAGGAAACAGTTTCTACCATACCCGAAAGAGTACTTGCCAACGCAACGGCGCTGCGAGCTTCTATATTGCTGCCATCTTCCACTGCTCGCGGCAAGTGGTGATAAATCAAATGCATACTTTCCAGCGCATACAAATCACTCAATGGACTGGCAATCGAAGCAATAAACCCCTCGGCAGCATGAAAAAACGCATCGAAGCCTTGATATGCGGTCAACAAAGGCGGCACTGTAACCATCAATTCGGGGTCAACCAGAGAAATTTTTGGAAATGCGACAGGCCATCCGGCGCCAATTTTTTCCTGAGTTTCCTCTTTAGTAATCACAGTCCACGGATCAGCTTCCGTTCCGGTTCCGGCAGTAGTAGGAATTGCAATAATTGGCAAAGCTCTGTCCGGAATCATTCCTTTTCCAGACCCGCCGGCAACAAAATCCCAATAATCACCATCATACAATGCCGCTACTGCAATTGCCTTAGCGCTGTCAATTGAACTTCCGCCCCCCAGGCCAATAACAAAGTCACACTCCTGGTCTCGAACAAGCCTTGCCCCCTCCTCTACATGCCGTTTGGTCGGATTGGGCTGAATTTTATCAAAAACGATACTGGTTACTCCATTTTTTTTCAGCAACGTCACAACACGATCCAAAATACCATTGGCTTTCATAGACTTTCCGGCCGATATCACAATCAGCGCTTTTTTCCCCGGCAACGGTGTCGTGGCCAAGTCGTCCAGAACCCCGCACCCAAAGTGCAAATCTACCGGCAAATAAGAACGAAAACTTTTCATTTTACTTCTCCTTTTGCAATACCATTACGCTTACTTACCTTGTTAAATCAGAGAAGGCAGATTCATAAGAAAAACCGATCTAATCGAAAAAAATCCCAGAAGGGATCTTTTCCCATCTTTTCATCATGGTTTTACCTTCAGAATTGTTTTCTTTTTACGCACATAGGTTCCGCCATCACGTTTGGCAACCTCGAGAAAAACTGCGGGAATTTCCTGCCCGAAGCGAATATTCCGCAATTCACGTGTCAAATCCTCGGTGGAATTAATGACAATATTGCCGAGCTGAACCAGAATATCTCCGCGTTTAATTCCGCTGTTTGCCGGATATGCCCCCACATCACTGACAACCAGTCCAGCATGAAAATCAGGATATTCCAACGCTTTTTGCAATTCCGGTGTCAACGCCTGAAATCCAATGCC
>CALGPR010000282.1 GCA_937960425.1 uncultured Lentisphaeria bacterium | reverse complement strand
GAACCGTCAATAACGTTGACAATCACATCGACTTCACGTTCCATCAGGAAATCGCCAGTTACGCGTTCCTCCTGAGAATAAGACGCCAGAGAATACGTGCCGGGCAAATCGATACAATGCAGTAGCCATTCGTGATAACGAAGCATGGCTTCAGCCAGATCTACCGTTACTCCAGGATAATTTCCGACATGCTGTTTGGCTCCAGTCAGAGCATTAAAAATCGAGGTTTTCCCGGCATTGGGATTGCCGACAAGAGCAACATTCAGGCAGGTTTTAGCATTCATGAAAGCAACTCGACCTCAATGAGTTTACATTCAGCAACGCGTAAAGCCAACGCATATCCGCGAATGCGAATCTCTACAGGATCAAGCAGCGGAGCATACCGCTCCACTAAGATTTCGCTTCCCGCAGTGAATCCCATATCCAGCAGACGCCGTTTGATGGCGCCGGAACCACCAATTTTCACCACTTTAGCACGATCGCCAACCCTCAGTTCAGCCAATGTCATCTTTGAGAAGCTCCCTATCGATTCTGAAATCAACACCGCTTTTCTGAAGACGGTGTGAGCAGATATTCATGTCCGCTTAGCGGAGAATAATTTACCGTTTTTCCGCTATTTTTCAAATCGGGTTTGCTTCTTTGTAAACAAAAAGTACATTACTCAAAAAGGAACGAAAACAAAATGCAAACAGAAAAGAAAAAATCTTCCACTCCGGCAAAATTGCCTGCAACTCTTAAATTTGACGATGCACTTGCAGAATTGGAAGCAATCACCAAGAAATTGGAAAGTGAAGCCCTTCCTTTTGAAGAAATGACTGCTCTCTTTGAAAAGGCCAATCTGTTAACTCGTTTTTGCCGGGAAAAATTAAACGGGTTTAAGAAAAGAGTTGAAATTCTCCGTTCAGAAAACTCCGAAGATGGCAACGGGGAATGGGAAGAATTTGATGAAGAACGCAAACTCCGAAATTGATCCTCACGGAATCGCCTCCGACAAAAAATTCATCGACTAAAATGGCAGTTCCATTGGGAACACCCTTGCAGAATTTTTTTGCTTACGGCAGGAATCTGCCGGCAACACAATCCCCGCCAAGAATGTAAATCACTACCCCAACTGCCAGAAAAGGGGCAAAAGGGATTTTCAATTTCCGATCTTTCAAAACAATCATCAGGCCGATCCCGAAAAATGTTCCAAAAATAGAGGCTATCAATAGAATCACCGCTGCACCGCGCCAATTGCATAGCGCAGCAACAGCCATCATATATTTGATGTCTCCCAATCCGAACGCATCTGTCTTTGCCAACAAATTACAAATGAAGCGAAAACACCATAACGCAACTCCCGTCCCGGCGGTAGCCAATACGGTTGCGGCCAGAGCTTGGCTCCAATTCAAGCTGTTTTCAGGAAATATGACGGCAAAAATAAGACCAAACAATAAATAGGTATAGGTAAGTTTATTGGGAATGAGCCGATGTTCGACGTCAATAAACGCACAGGGTATTGCCAACATCAACAGAGCGCCATAATTCCACATAAGAGTAATCGGTTGTCCACAATAGAGCAATTTTGCCCAAGCTGCAGCAAACAGAACTGCCGTCAACAACTCAACAAGAAAATACCGGATGGTAATGGTTTGCCGACATTCACTGCACCGTCCTCGCAATGCCAGGTAACTGATGAGAGGAATATTTTCATACCATTTGATATGATGGTTACATTTGGGACAATGAGATGGGGCAAAAATAACCGATTCCCCCAAAGGGATACGCCAGATGCAGACGTTCAGAAAACTCCCGAAGCAACTCCCAAAAAGAAACGCAAAAACAATTCCCCACGCAGGATATTCGTGTGCAAGTTCCGTCCATGTCATCACGGCAGCTTCCGGATCCATATATGCAATCCTTTCCAATCGTTGATTTAAAGGCTGATCTGTTTTTCTCTGCAAAACTGTCTCAGAACAAACCCTGATAAAATACCCGTTCTTCGTGTGGTCTTCAAGTTGAAAGTCAAAAAAATGAAGATGATTAAAAGATGGGTTGATTTTCTCCACTCCTGATAATAAAGTATTTTTTAACAATCATAACGCAATTCCAGCTCGAAATGGCATTGGAAAAGGACTTATCCCGAAAAAGCGGGAGGGGAAAATATGTCGCAAAATTCAAAAACTTACGTCTGCGGGACATTGAAATACAGCAGTTTCGGACTGTTGATGGTATGTTTCTGGCTTATGGTAGGTTTTTTTGTTTTCATCCTTACAACCGCAGTTGTCCCGGCGATTATGCCTTTAAAGCTGAAAATGCTTCACGCGTCCGATACCTCCATGGGAATCATCCTGACCACAATCGGCGGAATCCTGAACGTGATTGTCTGCCCGATAGTCAGCTTCAAAAGCGACCGTTACCGCAGCCGATGGGGACGACGAATCCCTTTCATCATTTTAACACTACCAATGATGTGCCTGGCCTGGCTTCTTTTTGCTTATGTCGATGACATTGGGGCATTACTCTACGATCGTATTGCCTGGCTGGCCCGTTTATCACCAACAACGGTTGTAATCTGGCTCATTGCCGGAATCATTTTTATTTACCAGTTTTTCCTGATGTTTGTTGGATCGGTGATTTTTTACATTTTTAATGATGTCATTCCTACGCAATTCCTTGCCCGCTTCATGGGGTTTATCAATGTAGCCACTACCGGGGCACAGTTTATCTTTCAGTATTTCATCTTTAAATACGCTGAAACCTACTTTTCCTGGATCATGATCGGAACCTGTATTATCTATGCCATTGGAGTCGGACTGATGTGCCTGCTGGTAAAGGAACCGGTTTATCCGCCACTTTCTGAAGCAGATGCCAAAGGCAGCAAAGGGCTGGAAGGAATTATCACTTTCTTAAAGGAATCGTATACGGCAAAATTCTACTGGGTCCGCTATGGAATCTCTGCTTTTGCTGCCGCGTCAGCCGCTATCGTGATTTACATGGTATTTTTCTATCAAAACCTCGGGTTCACCCTTGACCAGATCGGTAAATTAAACGGGGCAATCCAGCTGACGTCCGTTATTGCCGGTGTGCTGATCTCGTCATTCTGCGCTTTCCTGATCGACAAGTGGCACCCTATGAGGATTTCGGCGTACAGCTCAATTTTAGGAGTTGTTTTAATGATCTGGTATTGGAAATGGCTTTTCTTTACCGTTGACCCGATGCTTTTTATTATTCTTTTTGTTGCGCTGACTATCTTCGGAGCCTTACCAACAACCTTGGGAGGAATCAGTTATATGCCCATGTACATGCTGATTTTTCCGAAAAGCCGATTCGGTCAATTCTGCTCCTCTGATGCACTGGTGCGCTCGTTTGCGACGATTGTCTTCGGGACTCTTGCCGGTGTCTTTATCGATGTAATCCGTAGTTTTCCAGCAATCTGTCCAACTGAAAATTACGCTTATCGTTATTTTTTTCTGTGGCAATTTATCTTTAACGGAATTGTCTGTGTTCTCTATTACATATCCTTCCGCCAGTGGCTCAATGGAGACGGGCTTCACGGGTTCCGGGCGCCGGCGATCTGGGAAGCGTCCGGATACGAAAAGCTTGATGCCAGTGAAATTATCGGGACACGGAAAAAACCATTACTGTTGTCCATCTATATTTTTGACCTTTGCGTAATCTGCGGGATCGCCGCAATTTTCGGGTTATCGCTTTTCTGCAAAGCAGAGGGATTTCCGGACGGCAGTCGTGATTTTCTCAGTTTGGCATTGCCATTCAATGTTTTCATCGGCATCGTCTGGCTTCTGGTGCGTCGGACAATTATGAGGGATATCCGACTCGTTTCAGCAGGAAAGCTGCCAATAAATGGCCTACCACACCACGGAATGATGCTGCTATTTGCAGGAAAACACCTTTTACTGATCGGACTTGCCATTTTCCAGTCAATTATGATTATCCTCATGGGAGCAAAAACATTTACTGCAGAATCATTACCAGGAAAAGGACAAATTTTTTCGCAGATTTCTGTTGATATTGCGGGACGCGACTGGAATAGTGTTCTGGCGTGGCTCTGTGACTGTTCGATGCTGCTGGTTGTCATCTTTGCCGTCTACGTTGTCTGTCGCATGGAACGCGGTGCCTTAACGACATTTTATGAAAAAAAGAAGGAATCCGGCGCAGAGAAAAATATTGGAACGGAAAAGGAGGTAACCGCATGAACTGGCAGAAGATATTAAGCCTGGCTGTCTGTTTTGTCTGTTTATCAACAACAATATTGGCCGATGATGGTTTTACCGCGAACCTGAATCGCTTTGAAGGCTTATATTTGCGCCATGGGTTGACCCCTGTTTCCTGCACAAACCGCCTGATTGCCGTTGATCCGGAGTGGACACATCTTTTTTATGATCGCACTGCCGACACCGATATTTCCATCTCAAAAAATAATGAGACAACTGAAGTAACGTTATTTCAAACTACTCCGAATGATCGCTTTTCTTTAGATGACTTTACCGTCAAAACGCAAAGGGACGCTGCTGAAATCCGCTTTGCCGGCACTTTGAAAGGCCTTCCTGCAGGAACAGTAGAATATACAGCAATGGTTTTACCCAAAGACGTATATGAAACGGCAGAGTTTGAAGCGGTATTGGCAGATGGCTCCTCTCTCTCAGGAACCTTTTCCCAGGATGCAGCGCAAGGGGAACACCTGGTAGATAATTTTAAAAAACTAAAATTATCCGTTCCCAATTCGGATTCCCTTATCACAATTGAAGTTGCTTCCGGGATTCCACTTTCCGTCGTCGATAATCGTAACAATCCCTGGTTTGAACGGAATTACGGGTATCTGCTGCTTGGCAACATCCCGCTTCAGGATGGGGAATCTTTTGAACACGTCCTCAAAATTACTGCCAGTTTGAAAAACAACGAATCGATTGCCAGAAATCAGGAAGAACTGGATACCCTTCCCGCACATCCTGTAGAAAATATTTACGACCCGGCAGGAAGTTTCGCACCATTTCCGGAACTGATTCGTCCGAAAGAAGAAACCAAAACTCTGGATCAGCTGCAATTGGGGCGCAGAACTAAATTCGAATTTGAAGGATCCCTTTCCCTGCGGGATCAGAATCGCCTGAAAAAAGCAGTCAATCGAATCTTTGATGATGAAATTCGCGATCTTGATTCGGAAAGGAAATTTCAAACCACAACCATTCGTATGGTATGTACCGAAGAAAATGTTCCGGAATCGCCTGATGGTTTTGTTCGTGAAATCACCCAGGACGGAATTATTATTTCCTCTCGAAGCGCACGGGGAATCTTTTATGGGTTGCAATCGCTGCGTCAGTCAATCCGGGAAAATACTGTACCAATAGGAAAAGTCGTTGATTACCCCGATATGGAATACCGCGGCGTATTGATTTATGCGGCTGAAGACTCCCTTCCCTTCTATGGGAAAATGATTGAAAATGTCTATGCTCCTTTACGCTATAATCAAATCGTGCTGGGTTGCGAACGTGCAGCCTGGAAATCCACTGAAGCATTAGGCATTCATGTGCCGGACAGTATGAGTTTGGAAGAAATGCGTGCGCTTGCCGAAGTTGCCGAAGAGAATTTTATGGAAATTACGCCGCTGATTTCAACTTTGGGACACACGGGTTGGCTTTTCGCCAATGGGAAAAATGTTGATCTGGCGGAAGATCCTGCCTTTCCTTATACGTATAACGTAAATGATCCCCGTATCTACCCTCTTCTGGAAAAAATATATGAGGAAGCAATTGCTTTTTTCAAGCCACGATACTTTCATATTGCGCACGATGAAATCATGCTCTGGGGCCGTTATCCATATCGCCAGAGCACAAAGGATACCGGAGTGTACAATGCAGTAAAAAATAATCTGCTGTTCTTTTACAACCTGCTCCATCAGAAAGGCATTCATACCATTGCCTGGCAGGATATGTTTGTCAGTAAAGAAGAAAGCCCGGAAAATGGGCAGGACCCAGAACCTCACCACCTTGATCAGTTGCGTCATGAATTGCCCAAAGACCTGATTTTTGCGGTGTGGCGCTATGACAAAAGCAAAACTTTCGGGGATCTTACGGCGCTTGCATCTGAAGGATTCCGCGTTATCGGCTGTCCCTGGAATGAAGACGAAAATGTGGAAAACATGGCGCAGGCATGTAAAAATAATTCTGCATTGGGAATGATTCAAACCACCTGGATTGGATATTTTAACAAAGGAGAAGCATTATATCAAGAATTTCCTCAAATTTCTGCCCATGTTCGTGGTGGGGTTTTCAGCTGGAATGCAGAGAATCCGAAAATTGACGCCGATGAAGCGCTGCGTACGCTATGGAAACGAACGGACATTCACGATAAAACCTCAGGAACAGCGCTGATTCTGCCGCAGGGAACAGGAACATCAATCATTCCCGCCATTTCCAGCACTCCCTTTACGAAGGGCTATGTCGATGGGATCTGGTTCGAGCGGAATGCAAACAGCAGCCTCCCTCTTTTATCACGAGTACAGCCTGATGCGCCTGCCAGTATCGTAATTCCTGTCAATCAGAAGTTCCATACACTTCACCTCCTGGCAGCAGGAAAAAAATCTCGTTCGGATCAACAGGGTGAAGCGGCAAAATTGACATTCCGCTACGAAGATGGCAGCAGCGAAACAATTTCCTTGAGGGGAATGCTGCAAATTCAACCCATGGATCAAAGCCGTACCTTAAACAAAGGCATTCCGATTGCAGAGGGTATGCAGGAACATTTTTTCCCATTTTCGCTTCGCCAGCCTCAGCCACAGAAAGAAGTTTCTGCAATTGTCATCCAACAGGGAGATAATTATTTACCCTGCGAACTGGCAGCACTGACGTTGGAGTATTGAGGACATCAGCTTTCCCATCAGAATTGGGTTATCAGGCACTATTGATTGTTTTCCTGAAGCTGTTGTTTTCGGAATATGTCGACGGGAAACATATTATATTGATTGTTTGGCAAAGCGAAACAGGACCGAATGAAATTGGATATCCCGCAATCCTATTTGCGCTTATTCGGAGGAACCGGTATCGTATTTATCAGATTTGTTTACGTTAAGCATGGTTATGAAAATCTGTTTTCTCAACTATCACGGCAATTCAGGCGGCGCTGCATGGGCAGCGTTGCGGTTGTTTCGCGCCATCCGAGCGAAACAGGACAAAGACATTGACTGCCATTTTTACGCTGTCGATCCAGGCACCGCACCCGATGTTGAAACAATTGCTACGCCCATGAAACGACAAATCCTATATCGGGAACAGCAAATTCTATGGAAACTTTACGGTCTGGAGCGAAGTACAAATCCCACTGCCCACATCTTCAATGTCATTCGCAATGGTTTGTTAAAACGGATATTATCTTTAAATCCGGATATTGTTCATCTTCACAGCATCGTTGGAGAAATGCTTTCCCTCGGGGAAATTGCTGAACTCGCCAAACAGACTATTGTGGTCTGGACGCTCCATGACTGCTGGCCATTTACTGGGAGTGAACAATATATGCAGTTGGGGTCAACACGGTATATTCAGGGTTATACTGACAAAAACAAAGAACATTCCGGAATTGATTTTGACCGGATATTGTTCCAACGCAAGGAGCATCTCTGGCGGGATCTGCCAATTCATTTTATTGCGCCGAGCCATTGGATCGGCAACTGCCTTGCCCAGAGTAAATTATGGAAGAATGCCAGATGTACAGTCATCGGGAATACGTACGACCCGGAAATTTTTCACCCCGCCGATCAGAATACTGCTCGCAAACGTCTCAATCTTCCTCTCGAGAAAAAGCTTCTCGGGTTTGGAGCTTTCGATCTTTCCAATCCGAATAAGGGAGGAGCAGAACTTCAGGAAGTGTTGCAACGACTTACCAGAACAGATTGGGAACTGGTTACCGCCGGAAATGGAGAATTGCCGTTGCCGGGGCTTCCCGTTCACGCGCTCGGGAAAATTACTGAGCAAGATAAACTTGCTGATTTTTATCGTTCCTGTAATTTGTTTCTCTCGACGTCAAAATATGATAATTTACCCAACATGCTTCTGGAATCCATGGCATGCGGCACACCGGTTGCTGCATTTGCCAACGGCGGAATTCCTGACCTTGTTCGACCTGACACCGGCTTGCCGATCAAAGGAACTGCGGCGGAACTGGCAGAATCAATTTCCCTGGCAACGTTGCCGCAACTTTCCCAACTTGGTGCCTTAGCCCAGCACCACATTACCGCACATTACCAACCAGACTGGATTGCTGAGCAGCACATTAATTTATATCGCTCGTTACTTGCTTTTCAGGGAAATCGGCAGTAAATTACAAGAGCTGGCGAGAATTGATTTGCCAGAAATATTATGGGAATGAAGTTCTCCCACGGCGATAGAACAGCCGAAACCGCAATCTGCTGATGACTTCTACAATCTATTTTCACAGAAAATTGGTTGTAGATTTTTTTTGCAGCCGATTGACGGGAGTTTTTAATCATGTTATTCAGTGTTGCTTGTATTTTACTTTTCGGCCTGAGCTTTTCATGGGTATTTCAGAAAATACATTTGCCCGGGTTATTGGGAATGTTGCTGGCAGGTATAGCGTTAGGGCCTTACGGCCTGAATTTTCTTTCCGAAGATCTGCTCAATATCGGGCCTGACCTGCGTCGTATTGCTCTGGTTGTCATTCTCTTCAGAGCAGGACTGGCGCTGAACTGGGAAGATTTGAAAAAAATCGGCAAGCCGGCTTTTCTGTTGAGTTTTGTCCCTGCTTCCTGCGAAATTATTGGAGCAACTATCTTTGCACCCCGTTTCCTGAATGTTTCCATCCTTGATGCGGCAATCATCGGAACAGTTCTCGCAGCCGTTTCCCCTGCGGTCATTGTTCCCCGTATGTTATGCCTGATGGAAAAAGGGTATGGAGTAAAAAAAAGGATTCCTCAAATGCTTCTGGCAGGATCTTCCGTCGATGATATTTACGTTATTGTCCTGTTTTCCGCCTTCATTTCCATGGCAGCAGGACAGACAACGCAAACTTCAAGTTCTTTCCTTGTTTTGATTGCTATTATCAGCGGAATTGTTGCCGGCATAATACTGGGATGGATAACGATACGGTGGTTTCAACGACACCATCAGCGTGATACCGTTAAATTTTTGATTTTGTTAAGTATTTCGTTTCTGTTGCTGTCATTTGAAGAAGCAGTCCCTTCAGTGCCATTTTCTGGTCTACTGGCAATCCTTACCATCGGAATGATGATTTGCGGGCTATACCCAAAACTGGCAGAACGCCTTTCAGGAAAATTTTCCAAAGCATGGGTTGCTGCAGAACTGCTTCTTTTTGTCTTGATTGGAGCAGTCGTAAATCCAGATTATCTGTTTTCTGCCGGAGTCCCGATTTTAGCGGTTGTCTTCTTTGCTCTTCTCTTCAGGCTTGCCGGAGTCTGGCTGAGCGTATGGAAAACCCCACTCACCAGAAAAGAAAAAATCTTTTGCGGAGTCAGTTATCTTCCCAAAGCCACAGTCCAGGCAGCTATTGGCGCAATTCCTCTCAATATGGGACTTCAATGCGGAGAAACAGTTTTGACCGTTGCGGTTTTATCCATTCTGTTCACTGCACCCTTGGGAGCAGTGGCGATTGATCATCTTCATCAACGGCTTTTACAAAAAGATTTTTGAATGACTCGTCAGCAAAAATTTTCCGTTACCGTTTGCGACCTTCCGCCAATAC
>CALGPR010000281.1 GCA_937960425.1 uncultured Lentisphaeria bacterium | reverse complement strand
GTGCGCGGGATAAGAGTGCGTTACGGCTTTACGAGGTGGACGCATGGCAGTCTCCCGAAAAAAGTAAGGATGAAGGTGAAGCCCTTGCCCAATAGATACTGAGGTGGCTGACTGACGTCTCCACCTTATCAATCAAAAATTGTTTCGGGAAGAAAAACCTCTTTTTTAAAGGTTTTTCTTCCCGTATTTTTACGATTCGATTAAAGTTGACTTAAGATAGAGAGGATCTTTGCAGCAAATCATTCAGGAATCATTTGCTGTTTTTTTGCCCGAAAAATATTGGGCAATATTGCCTCAGGAAAAAGTTTTAACTTCAATTTGCAATGAAATTGTTTCCACGTGGAACAAAGATTCGGCCGGTATGGAAATGGCAGATTTTTTGCTTTTTGCTGAATTGAGAAATTTATCGTTTGCAACACTGCTGGGATAGGATAAAACAATTTTACGCGAATACTATTCGATATGAGAAAAGAATGGGGGGCGAGAAATGTTCAAAAAACATTTCTCGCCCCAGATTGTTATCGAGAATAGAATTTTTGTGCTATTTTGACTCTTCAACAATCGCTTTGGCCAATTGTGCTGCTTCTCGCCGAATATCATCGAGGGCGTTTTGGCTGTAATTCCTTCCTGCCTGAAAATAGTCATCCCCGAAGTTTGCACGGAGCTTATTCAGGAATTTTAATGCGGCAGGGACTGATTTTGCATCGGGGTAGGCCTTCGTCAGATCTTCGAGGTTTTGGAGGTATAAAAAGTCCTTGAACCCTTCAAAAGTAGTGTCTCTACGAATTGTGGAGATTGGCTTTTTTCCAATAAACCCGCAGAAGCCAGAGGTTTCAACGGTCTCTGATTCGACATCTTCTCCCCAGTCAAAAACCCCTAACCACGGGGTTTGCCAAAGTGCAATTCCCCGGATGATTCGTTCTCTGCTTTGACGTTCAGCGGAGTTCAACCCAACTGGACAGGAGTAAATCATGGTTTTCAATCCTTTTTCCTGACGTTCCCGCGCCAGTTTCATGCTTTGCGGAAAACCGTTGGTTACATATTGAGGAATCAATTCCGGGTAATTCTCGACAATGACGGCACCAAGGGCAGAATCCGGAGTGATGGTCGGATTGCGTTTCCCGGAGTCGCGCAGAGCGTTGAGGCGGTTGACGGTTCTTTCGACAAGCTCATAGGTACTTGGTTCATCCACGGACCAGGAGTAGAAGGTAAAACCATATTTATCGGACAACTGGTCGACTTCTTCCTGGGAAATGCAGTCATGAAGGATAACAATGGACGCGTTTCTCCAGCCGAGGTCATAAAGGTATTGGGTGACAAATTGGATCTCCTCTGCTGTGAACATATAAAGCACAATTCCCCGATTCCAGGCATCATTGACAAAATCAAGGGCAGTGGCAAATTCTTCCCGAGTCATTGCTTTTGCCGGGTTGTCATTGGACAGGTAGAGCCGGAAATAACTGCCGGTAAATTTACCGTGATTGACCGGTAGAGTATAGGGCATGACCTCAAGTTGGAGAGGAACCACGTTTTTTCCAATCGTCATGGTGGAATGGTAAATTCCCGGTTTTGCGTTTTCCGGAATATAATAGGCATTTTTGAGGAAGGCGCTTTCGCCGGTGTTCAGTTGAAATTCTGTCAAGGTTTCAGCATCTTTTAAATCATTTCCTATAGTAGCAATGGTTCTGGGAGCGGTTTTTGCCAATTCAAAACTTTTGACCAGATGCATCGCATCATGCATGACATAATTGGAATCCCATTTGCCGGCAGGAAGAGTATTTCCTTCGGCAGATTGCCAGTCGCTGAAGGAAATAACTCCTTGAGTGGGGTTGTTGGCTTCCATTGCCAGAGCGAGGTTGACTTTTTCGCCGGGAGTGCCGAATAAATTTGCCGATTGCAAAGTAGTCTCTCCCTCCGGGACAGTTTCACCAAGTCTACGGTCAACAGGCGCCAGTGGCACAATCCGCAGGGATTGATCGCCGAGTGTATGCATAGTGGCAAGGTATGGCGCATTTCCTTGAATTGTAAATTTTCCATCATATATTTTGCGCTCATTTATTGCGGCACGAATCGGCTCTGGAAGCTGTTCTGTTTGGCTGTATCGGAATGGACGGTAGTGAACAGAGAACGTCAATTCTTCATCAGGAGCCAGTTCGGTCATTTTTGTGTTAAATTCAAGCGTACTGCAGGCAGACTTGGTATTGAGATCGCTGTTCCAGAGGTAAATGTGTTCCAGAGAGTGACCGTCAACAGTAATCAAAATTCCCTGGTCTAATTCTGGATTCCCGATGGCGCAACCTGGATACGTAAAATCCATGAAAGCGAGTTCCTGAGGCATCAACTCAGGGGAATAGGTAAAGCTACCCGGTTGAGGCCCTGCCAGTGTGACAATACCCGGCCGGCCATTTGTACCCGATGGCGGGGATAGAAATTCCTGGATGCGGTAAGCCATGAATTTTTTTACGTCGGATTTGTTGTGGATGTTCAGAGTCCAGATTACTTCATCTTTGGTCAGGGAGATGGTACGGGTTTCTACCATTCCGTCAAAGAGCAGATATGGATTTTCCCAAACGAGAGTAACGGATTCAGGAGATTGTTCACTGATGGTATATTGCGCCTGATTTTGTTCATCGCGATAACCGCCTGACATGTGGCCGTTGAAAAGATCCCCGCCGGGATTGAGCTTTGTTTTTCCGAACTCTTTGATGATAAACTCAGTACAATGTGCACCCTTTGCTGGGTCAATGGTTATGCGAAATGTTTCATTTTCCAGCGTAACCGGATCAGCATGAAGGGCAGATGGCAAAACCAGAACGGATAATGTCGCTGCGGAGATCGCCGCGGATTTGCGGAATATGTGTTTGTTGTGTTTCATAAGTGTTCTCTTTCGCTTTTAGCTTTCTGAGGTAATGACAATTTCATTGTTGATCGGTTCAAAGGTTTTTATGCGGATTTTTCCGTCACATAGAAATACGGCAGTACATTTTGTCGCGTGCGCCGTTTTTACAATAAGGTCGTTGCCAACGTGGGTGCTTTCGGTAATTTCAATATCTGCATCGAGAAGGGCAATCTGTTGCCCTCCATCAGTGATCGTCAGCAACCGGCTGTCGCGAGGGGTAAGTTCCAGGGTGCAGCTGTTATCCTGCTGTTCCAATTGTTGTTGGTTCCAGATGTCCCAAATGATCCATGGTCCATTTTCCAGTCCGAGCGATTCCAATGTAAAACGCACGGTTTTAGCAGTTTCGCCCGGGTTGAAAAGTCCGACGGTGCGAACCGGCAAACCAGCCAGTCCGGAGGATGCAGAAAAATAGGGCGTTTGGATATAAAGCAATGCCGGTAGTTCATTGGCCCGGTTGCGGAAATCATAGTCACCAAAGAAGACATTTTCTCCATTGTTGATACAACAGGCAGCTTTGCGAACCATCCGGTATCGAGGATTGGTAGTTCCTTTATGGAGTAAGCCGGCAATTTCCACCAATGTTCTGGAAATGGTGACAAAGTTGATCCAGAACATTGCTTCCCGGTCAGCAAGTCCGGGAAGCAGTCCGATTGCGTCACTGTTGGGAATAATCAAGTCGCCGCATTGGGTTGCCAGGCAGGCGCATCCCCAATGGTAACACGCTCGGACATTTTCCCATTTCCCAGACCCGATATCGATACCGTAACGGTAGTTGTCAACAAATTCTCCCAGAAAAGGATTGCCCATTCCGATATCACAGCCAGTTTCGATAAAACCGTCTTCCGGCAAAAGAGACCGGAGCATACTGAGGTACCAGCGGCGCAGTTCGTACCCGGAGCGAGTTCGGTTCCGAAGTAAGGGGGTGCTGTCTTCAAAGGCATAGGTCCAGAAATCATTTTTGCAGCAGTCATAACCATTTTCCAGAAGCAGCTTACGGAAGGCGTACTCCATGTATTCCCGGACTTCGGGAAGCGAAACATCCAGCGGTTGGAGAACGTCGATACGATAGCGGTAGTCGAGAAACCAGTCCGGATGTTTTTGGAAGAGTGGTGCAGCGGTCGGGCACAGGTCGCCGATCCAGAGTCCGGGGTGAAAGCCAAGCTCGCGAATTTTATCTGCTGTAGATTTCAATCCAGTTGGAAATTTTTTTCGATCGATGCCACCGTCTTCTTCTACGCACATTCCCAGGCCGTGAGCAAGCTCTAATTCTCCGGAAAGTCTGGCATAACCGTCATCAATCTGGATGCAATCCACCTGCGGAAATGTTTGCTTCAGAAAATGCGCCTCTTCAAGAACTGATTCCTCACTTACATTTCGGAACAAACCATCATTCCAAGATCCCCAGGTCAGTGTGCGACGGTTGGCAACCCGGCGCCTCCTGGGAAGAACGCGACGCAAAGTATTGGTGTAGCTGTGAAAAATTTCTTCAAACTGGTGCGCGGGGCTGATCCCGAGGTACCATTGATCTTTGAGGATTTCTCCCGGCGCCACTATTCTGGCTGCAAGGCCTTTAAATGAGGAAAAAATTTTCCAATCCAGTTTCCCATTCTGATGGTTCAACTCATAAGAGTGATAGAATACATCCTGACTCAGCGAGCCGTGGATCCAAAGCGTATGGGTTGTATAATTTCCCAGAGCAATGGCAGGAAAAGGTTGGTATGGTGATCTCCCGATACGCTTATGAACGGTACCTGGATCTGCCCAACGGTTCCCTGCTTGAGCATCATATTCCGATCCAACGAAAGCATTACAGCGATCGAAATCTACAGGAATGGTTATCTTTTGGTCAATTCTGGCATTTTCGACATGATAGAAGAAATCCTCTGAGGGAGGGCCGCCAAGTGATACGTTAGAGAGTTCAACAAATAATTCTTCCAGTTCTCCGGTGTTTTCTCCTGTGTAACGGATGGAGCGTGTAACGAGAAGTGCTCCGGTTTCGTCGGTCTCAGAAGTTAGAATTTCCGTCCAACTCTGCGGATACGTGATTTCCCAATTTTTTCCATTGAGGCGGATATCGCGGGGGTGTAAATTTTTTCCATCAACACGGAGTCCCCAGCGACAGGCAACAGGTATGCCTGGAAATAAGTTTTGAATCAGTTCTGTCAACATTTTTCTCTCTTTTGTCGGAATCGCGGGATATTATATCTGAACCATTAATGGATTATATTATTGGTAAAGAGAGATTTTTCAAGTAAAAGGGAAAAAATATCGGGATTTTTTCCAGAAGCAAAACGTTACATTTGTTTTCGCATCCAAGTGATTTCCAAAGCGATATCATCAGCCGGCTGTTCGATAGGAGGAAGAGTGGCAAATCCGAATTTCCGGTAAAAAGCTACGGCTGTACGGCTGCTGGGGACAAATAATTCATGTGCTTTCTTTTTTTGAGCTTGCACAAAAAGATTTTCCAAAAGGAGTTTTCCAATTCCCTTTCCATGGTATTCGACTTTGACAAAGAGATTGGAAACACACCATTTCGGCTTATGTGCAGAGCCGAAATTTACCAGTGCGCCAGTTCCTAAAACGACATTAGCCGAATTGATATAAACGTACATTTCCCGCCATGAAAACTCTTCACGCAGTTGTTCGGCGGTCGAGTGACTTTTACAAAAGTTTTTAACTGCCGGAGAATGTTCCGGCATGGCTCGATCAAAGTTGTCGGCAATGATTTCTGCAATTTCATTGAGATGGGCTCGAGTTGCCCGGATGATCTTACCTTGAGGAAGTAAAAGCATAATCGTTGTTCCTTTACAGTTCAACTGTATTATGTGAAAAGATATTCATATACAGGCGGAAAAATTTTTCTGCTCCCGAAGAGTTTTTACATTTTAGCTTTGTTCCGGGGAAATTCCGGAAAAAGAAATGTCTGCGTTGCAAACATTTTGTATTGCGAATAGAACCCGGTAACGAAAAAAGCCGGGCGGCAAATCATTTGCCGCCCGGCTAGGCACATTATTTTCAATCCTGAAAAAAGGACTGAGGCTTACATGATATTACCGAGCTTCTTGAAGAAGTCCATGCGGCGGTTGTTGTCTTTTTCCGCCAATGCGTAGATATCTTCAGCTTCTGTCGGAGCAACCTTCTGCAACTGAGCATAACGACGTTCGCCGCGGATGAATTCCTGGAAGCTGCCAGTCGCATCCTTGGTTTCCCAGGTGAAGGGCTGTTCTGCCGTCGGATTATAACGGTAGAGCGGCCAGTAACCGGCTTCAACCGCCTTCTTCGCTTCAACCTGGCTCATGCGCATATCACCCTTGATTCCGTGTGCGATACAGGGGGCATAAGCAATAATGATGGACGGGCCGTTATAGGCTTCCGCTTCCAGCATTGCTTTGAGCACCTGTTGACGGTTTGCACCCATGCAGACGCTGGCAACATACACATTGCCGTAGCTCATGCACATGAAGCCAAGATTTTTCTTGGTCTGGCGCATCCCGTTTGCTGCAAAGAGAGCCACCGCACCGATCGGGGTGGATTTGGATGCCTGCCCGCCGGTATTGGAATAGACTTCTGTATCCAGAACCAGAATGTTCACATTGCGGTTCTGGGCAACAACATGGTCAAGGCCGCCGTAGCCGATATCATAGGCCCAACCGTCGCCACCGAAGATCCAGACGGATTTATCTACGAAGTAATCCTTCAGTTCTGCCATCTTGGTATAGACGTCCTTCAGTTCGCCTTCACTCTTTTCAATGGCTTTGGGAAGAATTGCACCGATTTTATTCTGGACTTCAATTGCTGCGTCATCTTTTGCATCCCAGTTTGCCAGTGCAGTATTCAGGAGGCCCTTGAATTCATCACAGCAGACACCCAGTTCCAATGCACGGTTGACGAGGCTCTTGAGCTGTTTGCGGTTGGTATCGACAGCAATACGCATACCATAGCCGTATTCCGCATTGTCTTCAAAGAGGGAGTTTGCCCATGCCGGACCACGTCCGGATTTATCCTTGCAATACGGAAGGCTCGGGAAAGAGCCGCCATAGATAGAGGAGCAGCCTGTGGCGTTTGCGACGATCATGCGGTTACCGAAAAGCTGGGAAACCAGTTTGACGTACGGAGTTTCACCGCAGCCAGCACAGGCTCCGCTGAATTCGAAGTATGGAGTCAGGAACTGAGAGCCCTTGACAGTATCTTTGGAAACGCCATCGAGAATGTTGTCCGTAAGCTTTTCAAAGAACTTGTAGTTGTCATCCTGTCCAGCAGCACGTTCATCACTGATCTTGGACATGGTCAAAGCCTTTTCCTTGGCCGGGCAGGTTTCGACGCAGACTCCACAACCGGTGCAGTCCTCGATGTAGACCTGAATGCGGAATTGAAGATTCTTATCATTCTTGGTCTTCGACGGAACCGTTTTGAAGGTTGTCGGGGCATCAGCCAGTTCTGCCGGCAGAATCTGCTTGGCGCGGATCGCTGCGTGCGGGCAGGCCATTACGCACTGATTGCACTGGATACATTTGGCTGAATCCCACTGGGGAACGAATGGTGCAATGCCGCGTTTTTCAAAACGGCTGGTGCCAGTCGGCATTGAGCCATCATAGCTCATGGAGGAAACAGGAATGCTGTCGCCCTGCTGGTGGATAATCGGCTTCATCAGTTTGACCGCAAATTCACCGAGGTCATCGCTGATCAGTGTCGGAGCCACATAGGATTCCTTAATGTCGGCAACAGAGGCAGGCACCGGAACCGGCTTGAGGAACGCCAGTGAGTTGTCAACGCAGGTGATGTTCTTGGCAACAACTTCGTCACCTTTTTTCTTGAAGGTCTTTTCAATGGCTTTCTTGATATAGCCGATTGCTTCATCCGTCGGGATAATGTTGGCGAGCTTGAAGAAGCAGACCTGCATGACGGTGTTGATGCGAGCGCCGAGCCCGGCCTTCATGGAAATGTCAAGCGCATTGATCGCGTAAACTTTAATCTTTTTATTGATGATCGTTTCCTGCATATCACGGGTGAAGTGATTGAAGACTTCCTCCGCAGGAATAATGGTATTCAGCAGGAATGTACCACCTTCTTTAATGCCGGCAAGCATATCATAACGGCCGATATAGGCTTCGTTATGGCAGGCGACGAAATTCGGTGCGGTGATAGCATAGGGGGACTTGATCGGCGTATCGCTGAAACGCAGGTGGGAAATTGTAATCCCGCCGGATTTCTTGGAGTCATAGGCGAAATATGCCTGGACGAATTTGGACGTGTTATCACCGATAATTTTGATCGAGTTCTTGTTGGAGCCGACAGTACCGTCAGCACCGAGCCCCCAGAACATACAGGCGGTAGCACCTGCTGGTTCGGAAACAATCACTTCATCAATCGGCAGAGACAGATGAGAAACATCGTCATTGATACCCACGGTGAAGTTGTGAGTGCATTTGCCATCAAGGTGTTTGAAAATAGCATTGACCATGGACGGGGTGAATTCCTTGCTTGCCAGTCCATAACGGCCGCCGATAACCTTGATGTCAGTATCTGCCAGCGCGGCGCGGACATCGAGGAACAACGGTTCACCAAGACTGCCCGGTTCCTTGCAGCGATCCAGAACCGCAACCTTTTTGACCGTCTTCGGCAACGCTTTGAGGAAAGCATCTACAGCAAACGGACGATAAAGGTGAACCTTGATCATACCAAGTTTCTGGCCTCTGGCGTTCAGGTACTCGATGGTTTCTTCAATTGTTTCGCAAGCGGAACCCATGGCGATGATAACCTTTTCTGCATCCGGGGCACCGAAGTAGTCAAAAATGTGCATCGGACGGCCGGTGACTTGGGCAACCACGTCCATGTAGTGCTGGACAATGTTCGGAAGTTCGGCATAGGTATTGTTGGTAGTTTCACGACCTTGGAAGTAAACGTCGGGGTTCTGTGCTGCCATCTTGGCGTACGGTGCTTCCGGACGGAGTGCACGAGCACGGAAACGTTCGACATATTTCATGTCCAGCATCGCCTTCATATCGGCATAGTCGAGAAGTTCGATTTTCTGGATTTCATGGGAAGTACGGAATCCGTCAAAGAAAGCTAAAAACGGGATTTCACTGTGTAGAGTGGAAAGATGGGCGACAATAGCCAGGTCATGAGTTTCCTGAATGGAGGCTGCACTGGTCATCGCAAAACCGGTATTGCGGCAGCCCATAACGTCAGAGTGATCGCCGAAAATGGAAAGCGACTGCGCAGCAAGTGCACGTGCGGAAACATGGAAAACCGTCGGAAGCATTTCCCCCGCGATTTTGTGCATATTCGGGATCATCAGCAGCAAGCCCTGGGAAGCCGTATAAGTGGTAGTCAGAGCACCAGCGCTCAAAGAACCGTGAACCGCACCGGCAGCACCGGCTTCAGACTGCATTTCAGCAATTTCGACTTTTTCACCGAACATGTTTTTGACACCCATGCTGGCCCACTGGTCAGCATATTCGCCCATCGTTGAGGACGGGGTGATCGGGTAGATCGCAGCGACTTCGCTGAACGCATACGCTACATAACTGGCAGCGTAATTGCCGTCTACCGTTTGCATTTTTTTGCCCATTTTTGATTACCTCCAAAGGTTTTTTGGTCTCAAATACCGAGAAAAGCATGGTTTGGTCCGGACATGCCGTGCGGACAGAATCATACAATATACATAAAAAGATATACCCGGAATGGGCTTTTTTCAAACCTGCGGTCGGAAAAAATTGTCAATTCCGGGTGCGACAGAAATTCAGAAATAGTTATTTAATGGCAGTTCCTGACATTTGTACTTCCCGGTAAGAGAAAAACAGGGTTGCCCAGAGCCAGGAAGATTCGGTA
>CALGPR010000280.1 GCA_937960425.1 uncultured Lentisphaeria bacterium | reverse complement strand
AAAACATTACTTAAAAATCGTCTTTGTCGTCAAAATCGTCGTCAAAATTCATTTCATCAAAGTCGTCGTCCATGTCGTCAAAGCCGAAATCATCCTCGTATTCATCATATTCACGATCGTCGTCGTCATCGAAGTTGTCATCTATATCATCGAACTCATCATCGCTGCCACCATTGCGGTAAATACTGGATACGGAAATAACAGCTCCGCATTCCGGACAGCAACCATCTTCGGCTTCGATTAAAGCCTCGCTGACTTCCGTCGAACAAAAAGGACAAATCATAAGCTCTTCTCCTATCCGTTTGATTTTCTAATGCGCTACTATAGTTGAAAATCAAATATTGTCAAATTAAATTTCGAGTTTTTTTTCGAGTGTCGTGTTTAAACGAAGCTTGCGTTCCGCTGGTATCGTCTGGTAATAACTGATACTATGGCCTTCATAAAAATCATCTTGGAAACTTTGCCAATCTTCTCGTGTTGCAAGAGAACTTGCTCGATTACGAAATTGCCCGTAAAACCCTCTGCCCCGTAAATAATCAAAAACAATTTTTCGTCCCAGTCTCAATGCAAGAGTTTCTCCATAGAGCGTAATCATCTCTTCGATATGGCAAACCATTTCTTCTTTCAGTTCTTCGAGATCAGGCGGGACAAATGTATCGCTGTGGATAATTTCATCAAAAAGCCATGGATTGCCCATTGCGCCTCTGGCCAACATAATTCGCGAGCAGCAACTTTTTTCCCGCATTACTGCTGCGTCAGTTGCAGACATGATTCCTCCATTGGCTATGACTGGAATTTTGAGTGCTGTCTGGATTGCTTTGATGATTTCAAAAGCCACAGGACCAGAATAGATTTTTTCCATGATTCTACCATGCACTGTCAATGCCTGAGCGCCTGCCGCAGCAAGCCCTTCCGCCAGGCGGATGCTCGGTTCCGAGTCAGTTTCTGACAAAATACGAATTTTTGCAGTTACCGGATGAAATGAATGATCCGCAATGATCTTAAAGCGGTCAATCGCCTTTTCGATTTGTTTGCCCAAGGCTGCCCCTGCTCCCTTTTTTGCAACTTTGGGGACTGGACACCCCAAGTTGAAATCGACAACGTCAAAGTCGTAGTGATTGACGATTTCGATCGCTTTTTTTATGTGCTCCGGATTTTCGCCAACCAGTTGAACGCCAAGCCAAGGCTCGTCCGCTCCGCGAAACAGCATTTCTTTGCTGCGTTTATGGGAGTAAAATAAAGAAGCAACGTCTATCATTTCTGTAAACGCATAACGACATCCGTGGCGCCGCATCGAACGCCGATAAGCCACATCCGTATATCCGGAAAGAGGAGCCATAATCACAGCATTTGTGTCGTAAAACGTCATATTTTTTTCCTATTCTGAAAAAAAGTCCGGTTATCCTTCTCAGGATACCGGACACTTTTGCAAAATTTATTTCCGCAACATAACAGCAATTCCGCGAATCGGAATCACTTTCTCAAAGTCAATCAGAGATTCGCAAGTGTGTTTTTATAGGCATTTCGTAATTGCTCAGTCGGTACTGCAGCAATCTGTTTCCCATGATCGCAGATAACAACCTGCTCATCTCCTGTAATTACACCTGCTCGCGCAAATGGAACTCCTGTAAGCAGCGTTTCTACACGAACTGCATTTTCCGGTTTGACCGTCATGATAAAACGACTGTTTGATTCAGAGAAGAGTATTTCCTGAGGCAAGCAGGATTCACTTGTCGGTATTTTTTCTAAATCAATTGCCATTCCGACGCAACCGGCTATTGCCATACGGGCAAATCCTGCGGCTAAACCACCAAGTGCTGGAGTATGAAGAGCCGTGGCAAAATCTTGTTCGGTAATAGAAGAAACTGCATTATAAATTGCAATAGCCTTCTTGACATTCACTTTGGGAACATTATTTCCAGTCGCACCAAGCATATTGAAGTATTCACTGCCGCCAAGTTCCCTGGCTGTCTCTCCGATAATATAAACCAGATCTCCGGGATTTTTTGCCTCTAACGTGACTGCATGGCGAATATCGTCCATTTTTGAAATCGCACTGAATAGCACAGTCGGAGGAATAGAAATCTTACGCCCTCCACGTGTGCTGTCGTTTTTCATGCTGTCTTTTCCGGAAATACATGGAACCAGGTATTCTTTGGTGATGTTGTACAATGCCTGATTGGCACGTACAAGCTGTCCCAATTTGTATTCTCCATCGGGCGTTTTTTCGCTCTGAACCGGATCCGGCCAGCAGAAATTATCAAGTCCGGCAATATGACCGAGTTTGCCTCCAACCGCAATAATACGACGGATGGCAAGGTCAATAATGGAAGCCATCATCCAGTAAGTGTCAATATCACTGTAACGCGGCAAAAGACCGCAGGAAAGAATAACGCCTTCTGTACTCAGAGGTTCAATCATTGTAACCGTTGCATCGCCAACGACATCCCGATTGACTCCGACAAAAGGTTTAATAACACTTAACCCTTTGACTTCATGGTCATATTGACGAGCCTTAAATTCGTCAGAGCAAATATTCAGCCGGCCCATCATGCTGATCATGTCGCTGGTTAAATCCCGCTCGGCAAATTCCGGTTCCGGGAACTTCGGAAGAGCCCAACGGGCTTTAAGCTGATACCGCGGCAAGCCTTCATGCATGAAATCAATGTCGATCAAAGCAACTGTTTTGTCACCATAGAGAATATGAAATTTTCCATCATCGGTAAATTCTCCCATCACAGTAACTTCTACGTCACGGGCTTCAGCAAGTTTTTTAAATTCTTCAATATGTTCCCTGGGAACCGCAAAGCTCATGCGTTCCTGTGCCTCAGAGACCAGAATTTCCCACGGATCAAGACCGGAATATTTCAACGGAGCCGTGGCCAGATCCAGACGACAACCACCGCAAGTTTCTGCCATTTCGCCTACACTGGAAGATAACCCGCCTGCACCATTGTCAGTAATAAAACGATACAACCCGCGTTTGCGTGCTTCGTAAATAAAATCACTGAGTTTTTTCTGGGTAATCGGGTCTCCAATTTGGACTGCTGCTGTCGGGCTTTCCTGATGTAATTCTTCGCTGGAGAAAGTTGCCCCATGAATCCCATCTTTGCCAATGCGGCCGCCACCCATAACAATCAAGTCACCGGGTTTTATCGATTTTTCCGATCCTTTTACATTGCCGACTTTTTTAGGCAAAGTCCCGACAGTACCGCAATATACAAGCGGTTTACCGATATAGCGTTCATCAAAATATTCCCAGCCCAGTCCATAAGGGATTCCACTTTGATTACCACCATCAATGACACCTTTGTGAACCCCATCACGCAGGCGGCGCGGATGCAGTAACCCTGGAGGCACTTCTTCATCCGGTGTAAATGGTGAACCAAGACAATAGCCCCAGACATTAATCAACAAGTCAGCCCCTTGGCCTGTCCCCAGCGGATCCCGGTTGACACCGACAATACCAGTCATAGCACCACCGTAAGGATCCAGTGCGGAGGGGCTGTTATGCGTTTCCGCTTTGTAGACCAGATCAACTTTGTCATTGAATTTGATCACGCCGGCATTATCGTGAAAAACGGAAACAAGCCAATCTACCTGTTCTCCTATTTCTTTTGTACTTTTTTGAACATAGGTCTTATAGCAGGAAACAATGTGTTCTTTTTCTCCGGAATCGAGATTTTCATAGTCGATTTCAGCAGCAAAAATTTTATGTTTACAGTGCTCAGACCAAGTCTGGGCAAGGACTTCAAGTTCGACGTCGGTCGGTTCCTGATCCAAGCCATAGGCTTCACGGCCCCGGGCAGTACGGAAGTAGCTCTGAATCGCTTTCATTTCTTCCAGAGATAACGCCAGAATGCCTTTGCGGCTGATTTCCATCAATTCTTCATCACTTACTTCAAGATTGTACTTTCGGACTTTGCCACCGGCGCTTCCGGTGACAACGGGCAAATTCAAAGGAAGCGGAGCCGCAAGGGCTTCCCCAGTGTATACCCGTACAGTCTGAATGAGTTCATTCGCAAGCAAATCTCTGCCAACTTTTCGTGCCAATTCCTCTGTGACATTATCACCATACAAAAGATATTCAACAGAACTGAAAACCTGTTCATCATTGCGCAATTTGCGCCCGATAATATCTCCGATAGCGGCTTGCGCTGTCCGTCCTACGTTATCGGTAACTCCCGGCTTGAAGCCAATAACAACAATTGCTTTGCAGCCAGCTTCTTCCTGGGTGATTGCCGGGCCTTCTCCCACACGAAGTTTCTGCAAAACAGGATTCACAAGTGCTTCTGCTACTTTTTGCACCTCTCCCGCTGTAATATCCGCGGAAATTGTATAGACATCACGAGTCCATACTGCGTCGATCGTTGTTTTAAGAAAATCCTTGATTTGCTGTTTTACGCCCTCACCTCGGGCGTCGCGCCAGCAACGCAGCGGAGCTAATTCAATTCGATAATTCATTCGGCACAAGCCTTTCTCTTATTTCAATTCTTATGATCAGCAGTGTTATTGGCTTCGCTGCTTTTTTTCCCTGCAGAAACTGTTACCGTCGGCTGCATGCCAGCAATACGGATAAAATTTCCGTTGGATAAGTTACTTTTTACCGTAAAACCGCCTGTTGCAATTTCTGTTTGCGGCTGCTCACGGTTCCCATCAAACTGATTCAGCTGCTGATGAATCAGCTGGCGCGGAAGAGCCTGAAGCAGCCGTTCAAAATTTTCCAAAGTGGAAATGGTAGCCCTGAACATATTGCGGACGACATCAGCAGAAATCTGCCGCATCAGAAGCTCAAAGGCGCGATAAGCTTCCTGCTTGTATTCCACCAGAGGATCTTTTTGTGCGTAAACGCGGAGATTCATGCTATTGCGCAAGTGATCCATGGTATATAAGTGATCCTGCCACAGACGGTCAATTGCATCAAGAACGGTATGACGCTCCAGATATAGACATTGTTCCGCCGGTAAAATTTTATTCTTGCGTTCATATGCTGCAATAACTTTCGCCATAACCAGTTGCAGCAGTGCTTCCGGATCGTTCAACACTCCTTTATGAAGACCAGATTGTAAATCTTCTGCCGTGAAAAGCACTGGAAATGTAGCATTCAGCCATTCCAGAAAACGCTCCAGGGCAAATTCTGTCGAAGTTTTTCCTTCTGTTTTTTCTGGACTTGCCGCAATTTCCATGATTTTATTATAGACATGCTCTTCGACAAGTCCATAGAGAGTCTCACTCGGTTTTTCAGAAAGCAGTGCAGCTTTGCGCAATCCATAAACGATTTCGCGTTGTTTGTTCATAACATCGTCGTATTCAAGGGTCCGTTTACGAATGGCAAAATGCTGCTGTTCCACCCGGCGTTGCGCAGTTTCAATCGAACGGTCAAGCCAGGGGTGCTGCATTTCTTCTCCTTCTTCAAGGCCAAAACGATCGAAAATTTTAATTACCCGATCGCCACCGAAGAGACGCATTAGATTATCTTCCAATGAAACATAAAATTTTGATGACCCAGGATCTCCCTGGCGGGAACACCGTCCACGCAATTGGCGGTCAATTCGCCGGGAATCATGACGGGAACTGCCGATGACGTGCAATCCTCCCAGCTCTGCCACGCCTTCGCCCAATTTAATATCTGTTCCACGGCCTGCCATATTGGTTGCAACTGTAACAGCTCCAATTTGCCCTGCTCTGGCAACAATTTCTGCTTCGTAGGCGTGATTTTTTGCATTCAACACACTGTGCGGAATATTCTGCCGTTTGAGCATTCGGCTGAGAATTTCAGAATCTTCAACCGAAATTGTACCAAGCAAAATTGGCTGGCCAAGAGCATGACGCCGCGCAACTTCTTGAACAATTGCATTAAATTTTTCGCGTTTGGTTTTAAAGATGGAATCGCTTTCATCTTTGCGTAAACATGGACGATTGGTGGGAATGACAGTAACATCAAGTTTATAAATTTGATGAAATTCATTTGCTTCTGTTTCCGCAGTCCCGGTCATACCGGCAAGTTTTTCATACATGCGGAAATAATTCTGAATCGTAATGGTTGCCATTGTCTGCGTTTCCTGCTCAATGGTAACGTTTTCTTTGGCTTCCAACGCTTGATGAAGGCCATCATTGAAACGGCGACCCGGCATCAGACGGCCAGTATGTTCGTCAACAATCATGACTTTGCCATTTTGGACAACATAGTGAACATCTTTTTCAAACAGGCAGTATGCCTTAAGGAGTTGTGACAGATCGTGAAGCCGTTCGCTCCGATAGGCATATTCATTTTGAAACGCGTTACGTTTTTCAATTCGATCCGATTCACTCAGTGATTCGTCGTTTTCAATCTGATGTAAGCCATCCAGCAAATCCGGCATAACGAATGCTTCTGGATCTCCAGGCGAAATTGCCTCCCGCCCTCGTTCCGTCAAATCAGCACCATGGCTTTTTTCATCAATCACAAAGTATAATACGGCTTGGACTTCCTGAAGCAAACCACGATTATTATCACTGTGGACTTTTGAGTCAAGACGTTCCACTTCTTTGAGAATGTTGCCATCTTCGAGCACACGCAGCAATTGCTTATGCGTGGGCATTCCGAATTTGACCTGCAACAGTTTTGTTAACGCCTTTTCCCGTTCTTCTCCAGTTGGATTGCGGTCAAGCATTTCTTTGGCTTCACGTACCAAATCGGAACACAAAATATTCTGTTTTTCTACAATAGAATTGACTGCGTCACGCAAATCAGCAAATTGACTGGTCGCCTGAGGAACCGGTCCAGAAATGATCAGTGGAGTGCGCGCTTCATCAATCAGAATACTGTCAATTTCGTCAATAATCGCGTAATAGTGATCGCGTTGCACCAATTGCCGCGCATCATTTGCCATGCCCATATCCCGGAGATAGTCAAAACCAAATTCACTGTTTGTCCCATACGTGATATCGCAATTATATTGTGCGCGTCGTTGAGCAGGTGTCATTTGATTCTGCAGACAACCAACGGTCAGGCCGAGAAAACGGTAAATCTGCCCCATCCATTCGGAGTCGCGGCGGGCAAGATAATCATTGACTGTGACCAACTGGCAGTTTTTACCGGTTAACGCATTCAAATATAACGGCAATGTAGCGACCAGAGTTTTTCCTTCTCCAGTCGCCATTTCCGCAATTTTCCCACGGTGCAGCGTAATTCCTCCTGCCAGCTGAACATCGAATGGAATCATATCCCAAGTCATTTTCAGCCCACAAACTTCAGCTTCAACACCACAGAGACGGCGACAGGCATTCTTTACTGTAGCAAACGCTTCGCAAAGCATACTGTCCAGCGATTCACCGTTTGCATAGCGCTCTTTGAATTCTACAGTTTTGTGCTTTAATTCCTCATCACTGAGTGCCTGATAAGATTTCTCAAGTTCATTGATCCGGGCAATCAATGGACGCATCCGTTTCAAATCGCGTTGAGATTTTGTTCCGAAAATTTTCTTGACAATGCTTCCAATCATAAAGCAACCTTTTCTTCTTTACGCAAATATTACACGCTGCCAACGGTATGCGTTATTTCGACCCGGGAGTGTCCAGTGTCGCACCCGACTTGCACAACGGACAGTCAGCAGGCTCAAAAGTCGGCAATTGCAGCTGGATCAGGCTCTTGAAAGGAACATCAAAATGGGCATTGCCGCCACTGCGATCGACAAGAACCGCAATTCCAACGACTTCGCCGCCCAGGCTACGCACCAAATCAACTGTTTCCTGAACGCGCCCTCCTTTGGTTACCACGTCTTCAGCAACCAGGACTTTTTCCCCTTTCCGGATAGAAAAGCCGCGTTTCAGAACTAACTTACCGTCCTCTTTGTCCGCAAAAATTGCGCGAACCCCCAAGGCTCTTCCCACTTCCTGCCCTACAATCAGTCCACCAACAGCAGGTGAAATTACCGTTTCAATTTTCATATCCTTAAACTGTTCAGCAAGAAACTGGCAAACTTTTTCTGCTTTGTCTGGATATTGAAGTAATAATGCTGCTTGAAAAAAACGGTTGCTGTGCAATCCGCTGCGTAATTTAAAGTGCCCGGTCAAAAGAGCACCGGACTCTTCAAAAATTTTGATAATCTCTTGTTCTGTCATTTTTATTGTCCCCACAGGTCTTGCAAATTATCGGAATGTATCCGGAGAGGTCGGTTCAATCCACAAATGGAAATCAACTTTGCGGCCGCCCAAATCCAGTGTAATCAAGGTATTCAAGCGGGTTAACAACAAGGCATACGGAATGCGCACTTCGCCGCCGGCTACGTTTACCGCGACATTACTGTCTCCAAGAATGTCTTCTGCCTCACGAATTGCCTGGATCAAATTTAACATTCGTCCGAGCTTATCTCGCAAAGAACTATCAAGTTCGTAAGTACGCAGGCATTTAGGACAAACCGCCTGAAAATCCTTGTGAATAATATCAGAGAGATTGAACTTAACAACGCCATCGCATGAATCATCGAAGCAGTGAAAATCAATCTGTGCTTTAGCGCCAATTTCTTTGGATCCTTTCGACATTCTGCAGCACCTTGCTTTTATTTATCCTCAGAATCATCAATCAGACGCATGATTTCCGCAGGATTCGCGACATTTTTAACAATCTCATCGATGATATTCGGGTTACGCATCTTGCGGGAAACACTGCCGAGCAGTTGAAGATATGCTTCTGAATCTTCATCAGTTGCAATCAGGAAGACAATTACGCGAACCGGCTGGTCATCCTGGCTCTGATAATCGGTAATTTCATTGGTACAGACCCCAATAAGAATAACCGGGTACGGAATGTTATTTACACGGATATGCGGTAACCCCAATCCGTTGCCGACGCCGGTTGTCATCATGTTTTCGCGCTTCCAAGTCAAACGAAAAATCAAGTCGCGGTCAAGATGGGAGATGTCCGCTGCACGGTTAATAAGTTCTTCGAGAACCTCAAGTTTCGTTTTGCCATTGAGTACGACGATCGAATCCTTAGTCACATATTTCGAGAACGACATTTTCATTTTTCCTCCGGACATTCCGTTGATGGTTGCGCCGGCGTGTTTTCAGCAGTCAGCATCAAAACGCCAATCAAATATTTTTCTAATGTAATACTGAACCGCCTTTTTTGCAATCGCAAATACAGCGCTTCTTGAAAAAAATACTTTTGCCGGAACCCTTTTTACGGGTTCCGGCAAAAGACAGTTTCGGTCAGAACCAGTAACTGGAAGTCTGAACCCCCCGTGTCCAAATAGCCATTGCGGAAACAGCAGTCCCGGGCAGGCGATCATCCAATTCCGGGATGGTGTCAATTTTTCCATCGAGCAATTCGTTAATACGACGGGCAAGTTCCCCGTAACGGTTGATAACTGTTGCGGTACGCATTTCAATTGTTTCCAGCCCAAACGGTTTGAATGTTGAAAGCCACAAAGCGCGATGTGCTTCGTAAAATTCACGACATTGTGCCTGAATTGCCGGAATGATTTCATCAGCAACTGTACGCAATTTCCCGCAATCTTTACTGTCATATGCGTCAAGAAGCGCTTTACGGCCTTCAAGGCGGGCAATCAAAGTTTTTGCGGTAATGATGGCAAAATTGACATACCCTGCTTCATGCTCCTGGGCATAAGGAAGAAGTTTGTCGAGCATGTTGCGATAAATTTTGCATAGCTTGCTGTCAAATTCCGGATCAAGAAGTTTATGGGCATTCCAGGCAATTCCATAAACCGGATCTTCCCAGAGGAACAGGGAACAGCGAATATAATGGTATTTATTTTCAGTCCCATAAGGTAAGCGGGCATCAAGATCGCCGGCAAGACGTTGAATTTCCCAGGTCGCCTGACAGATGGCTTCAAACCGTTTTTTGCTGTTCGGATCTTCCTGCGCCAAGCCGTAAACTTGATCAGCACACCAGCTCAACCCCGCAAAAGCAGAATCCCAGACCCCGTAGGCGCCATCATCTCCCCACATGGTAAAGAAGATATCTTTCAGCCCGGTTGCTCGACAGGCACGAATTCCCGGGCCGGCGGTTTCCCTGGTCAGCACATCATCCTGCCACATCTTTGACCACATCCAGACTCCGGATCCCAGCAATGTCGGGCGGTTGATTTCCTGATGCTTCTGGATAAACTTTTCCATAAAATCCTGATCTTCATGATAATAATCCCAATAAACCAGATCTACATTTTCTGGAAGTTTTGCCAGAACATCCTGAGGAATTACAGATTCCAGATCATAATAATCCTGGTTTTTGTTGCCCATACGGAAGAACATATCAGACCAGATCATCGGACGCATATTGTATTTCAGGCAAATATTATTGACTCGATCCAGATGGCGGACAAAGATATCAAATCCACGCTCATATCCAAACTTGTCCATAAACCATCCGCGACCGAGATCATGAGTCTCGTCCATTCCGATATGGATGCGGCGACTGGAAAGATTTTCGGACCAGAAGCGAATCATCTTTTCAACCAGTTCATAGGTACGATCTGCATCAACCAGAAGTACACGTGCCGTGTCGCAGACATCACTGTATGCTTCATTCCATTTCAGGATCTGTTCCAAATGGCCGAGTGTTTGAATACAGGCAATCATTTCGATCCCGAGCTTTTTTGCATAGGCATCTGCTTCACGGATTTCTTCTGCTGTATAGGCGCCTCGTAAATATCCGAAATAGGGCTCATCTGGCAATTTGTAAGTATCTTCAGTATAAAGCATTGCCATATTATAACCCATCAAGGCAAGACGACGGAACCATTTTTTCAAATGACTGATTACCATTACTCCATTACGGGAACAGTCCAGCATAATTCCCAACATATTGAAATCACTTTTTTCGCTGACCTCCATCCCGGCAAGAGCAGACCCGACGGCACGGGCAGCATCGCTGATTGTGCCATAGCGGATAGTATACCCGGCATCAGTCTGAATAGTTGCAGAAACACCTTTCTCAACAGCTTCAAATGTTAATGGTATGCCCTTCCCGCCCTCATGGATGGGATATTCTTCCCCAAGGATGGTCAGCATATCCGCAAGTTCTGGAGATACCTGCTCTTTCTTCCAACTCAATTCTTTTTGTACAAACATCTTCTTTCCTTTGTTCGGTTGTGTAGTTATGATCAAGTTCAATTGGTTTTACTTGTTTCCTTTTCTTCTGCCTCGCCACTAATCATCCGATGCATCCAGTCCCGGGAGTTGTCATGAGCTTCGGAGGAAATCCAGTGCCCATATCCAGGACAGTTCCACATCTTTTTGGGAGCGTCAATGACATTATACACAGCATAAACGGAGCTCGGGGAACAGGTCGAATCGATAAATCCGACTGCCATGACCGTTGGAACTTTGAGTTTTCTGGCAAAATTAACGACATCGAAATATCCCAGCATTGCTTCGTAATCTTTGCGATCCGCCTCGGAAACATTAGCGAGAACCTGCGGCCATCCGGCTTGTCGACCTTCTTGGGCCCCGAAATGATCGCTCAAAGCCGGTTCCCAGGAAACCACACACGATGTTGCCGGGTGAAGAGCGCCGAGCGCAATTGCCATCGCTCCTCCCTGACTGTGTCCAATCAGAGCAAGATTTTTTCCATCCCACTGTGGCAAAGTTGTCACATCGTCAAGTAACCGATATAATCCGGTAATTGCGGCACGATAAAAATACCGATTTTTATCCGGAGCACCCTGCAAATAATAAGGACGCTCTTTGTTCAAAGCAATATATTCTGGATCGGGGTCGGGCAAAGACACTTTTGTGGGATAAGGAAAAACGTTTGCAGCCAGGGTAATGACTCCAGGCCGGTAATTCCAATCAATTGCTTGGGCATCGAAACCCGGGCCTGCTCCGGGAAAAGCAACTACTGCGGGGAATGGACCTTCTCCCTTGGGAATTACCAGAAGCCCACCAATCATCTGCTCATTGATATTCGTATCCCGAACCAGATAGACATCACGGGTGGTATTGGAAAGTTCTGGAATGTGTGTTTTCTGAAAATTACCGGGAACAGCAGCAAGATCCTTCAATGCCTGATCCCAGAAAGCATCAAAATCTTCAACCGTGTCCCGAGCCGGTTGAATCAATTCAGGAGAGAATGCGGCAGCAGAAGTCGCATATAATGATTGCGTATCTTTTTTGATCTCAGCATTGCAGCGGAGAAAACCCGGTTTTTGCAGAGTAGCCGTGCAAATCATCGGTGCGCCATCCATTACTGTCCCGTCGGTTTGCAGAACCAGCTCTCCATTGTCATTGGTAAATGTCACGGTTACCGGCCATTCAAGCGGTGTTTCCATTTCGAAGACATCAAGCTCTGAATTGGGATCGTCAGCCCCATACATGATAAAAAAAGTCGCCTGGTCTCCTACTTCATAGACTGCATCTGAGTTTCCCTGTACAATTGTAACTGAATCAGCGTAGCCGAAAGAACAGGAAAAAATAGTCAAAAGCACCGCATAGAAGGTTTTTCTCATTGCATTATCCCCTCTCTAGTCCAATCCAGAATAGTCCATCCTTTTTCTTCTGCGAGTTTCTTTAAGGCATCATCGGGATTAACTGCATAGGCTTTCCCTACTGCATCCAAAACAAAACGGTCGTTGATACTGTCCCCATAATAGGCGATGGATTGCAAATCAAAGCCATTTTTTGCTGCAAAATCACTTAAAATCGTCACTTTCCCTTCACATGCGCCATAGGGTTCCTGTATCGCGCCGGTAAAAAGGTCATCCTGCTTTTCCAATATTGTCCCGAGGCGATAATCGAAAAAGAAAAAATCAGCCAGAGGATTAGCAATTTCCAAATTAGTAGAAGTTAATAAAGCACAGGGAATTTGTTTTACCTGCAAATTTCGGACATAGTCCAAAGCACTTCGATAAATTTTTGACTTAACATAGTTGTCAAAATGTTTATGCGTTAAGCGCCGCATTTCTTCTGGGTTTTTTCCAACAAATTCTGCCAGTTGAAATTGCATGAATGCCTTACTGTCGAGGCATCCGGCTTCATAATCCTGATAAAAGCGACTGGCAGTTTCCAGTGCATCTGCCGGAGCCAGTTTTTCTTTTACCATGAAGGTTTTCCACGAAACATCACAATCGTTGTTAATCAGAGTGTGATCCATATCAAAGACATGAAGAGTAATTTCGTTCATCAGTAGTTCCTGTCATAATGATCAATAATCGGTTGAATTTCGTTCAGAACTGTTTTCAGTAATTCTTCTGCTCGCTGAAGATTCTTTGCTTCTGCATTGACGCGGAGAACCCGCTCAGTATTAGACTGCCGCACAAGAAACCAACTTTCCGAGAAGTCGACTCGAACGCCGTCAATGCGGGTAACATTTTCCTTCGCGTATAACTGAGCCAAATGGATAATGGCTTCGCGCGCGGCACAGGGAGAAGCTTCCACTTTGGCAGCCACATAATGGTAATGCGGCAATGCATCAAAGAGCTCCGCTACTGTTTTCCCGGGATTACAGGCCATCATTTCCAGCATCAGTCCCATGACCACGTATGCGTCACGGGCTGGATTGACTTTCCGCCAGATCAACCCTGCTGAACTTCCTTCGCCACCAATTTCAGCCCCACAGGCGATCATTTTTTCCACGACATTGATTTCCCCGACTTTGGAATAGAAAAACGGCACGCCGAAGTCTTCGGCAATATCTTTCAGCGCCATACTGCTTTGACAATTTACCACGATTGGGCTGGGTTCCCGGGCCAAGATATGAGCAATCGGCAACATCAACGTTGCATCAGTTCCCAGCGCGCGTCCAGTATTGTCAATCAATGCCATCCGGTCGCCATCAGGATCATGCGCAAAGCCGATAGCACATTGTTCCTTTACCACAGTTTCTCGAAGCAAAGTTAAATTTTCTGCAATGGGTTCCGGAGGTCGATGAAAAATGCCATCTGTTCCGGTAAATAAAGGAATTACTTCACATCCAAGATCCTGTAATAAACCAACGCTGGTTACCGATCCGACCCCATCACAACAATCAATCGCCACTTTGAAATGGCGATTGCGAATTGCTTCAACGTCGATATGGGCAAAGATATGCTTTTGATGCAAAGCAAAGGCATCCTGAAATTCGCCAACACGATGTAGGAGTCCTTCCGGCACGCAGCGGTCAGATCCCTGGTTATACAAATCAAAAAGCTCTCTTGCTTCATTGCGGTTGAGAAACACTCCACGTTCGCCAATCAGTTTGAGTGCATTCCAATGGGCTGGATTGTGACTTGCAGTGATGGCAATTCCGCCATGAGCATGAAGTTGCCGAACCATAAATTCTACTGTCGGTGTCGGGGTAATACCAAGCAGGATCGGTTTGCAGCCTGCGGCAAGCAGTCCGGCAACAACGGCCCGTTCCGCCATAATGCCGGAATGCCGAGTATCTCGGCCTACGGCTACAGTTCCGCCGCCAACGTATCGACCGAACGCCAATGCCAGTGCGGCAAGTAACTTTGGAGTGAGCGTTTCCCCGATAACTCCGCGAACACCGCTTTCTGAAAATTTCAAATTGCTCATAACATCATCCACCTTTCAATGAAACTCCGGCAGATTTGTTCCCGTTCTTCAGCGACTTTTCTGGATTCTGCTTCAGAAATCAATCGTAAAATATGATCCGTTGCAGACAGGCGGACTGCCAGAAAGCCATCAGGCCAGTCAAAGCGGATCCCGTCCACTTCATTAATTTCCGCATCCGAGAACAGTCTTCTGACATCACGAAGCAGGGCATACGCATGAATTACCGTACAGGGAATTGCCCGTTTGACAATATGATAGCGGTTCAGCGTATTCACGCATTGAGTCAAATTTTTACGACTGACCGCCAGGTAATTCAGGAGTACTGCCATGCTGAAAATGGCATCGAACCCCTTTACCCATGCAGAGGAGGCAAACGAGCCTGATCCTTCCCCACAAAGGTCATATTGCATTTCCCGAAAGAGGTCAATCACATAGGCTTGTCCGACACGAGTTTTCTCCAATATACCGTTGTGAGCATGAACCACATCGTCGAGAGTTCTACTGGAAGTAATATTTCCTACTACATGGGACGCAGAAGGATTCTGAGTCAAAGACATTGCCGCCAGAAGTGGGAACGTCATTTCTTCACTTAACGGCTCGCCCTGATCCGTGACGATTTCAAGCCGACTCATGTCGCTATTAAAAATCAAGCCGGCAGCAGCCTGTACCGGCATAATCAATGCACGAATCGGGGATCCTGTCCGAGGGCGAGGTTCGGGATCCCGGGGAAGGAACCCACTCGGATCGTCATTAATGGCAATTAGATTCAAATTCCACCGGTGCGCGATTGTTTCCCTGACTAACGCGCCGGATCCATTGGCAAAATCGGCTAAGATAGTAAAATTCGCTTTTCTGATTGCTCTCAGATTTATCAATGCTTCGAGATCATTCCAGTAAGATTCACGTATTCTGGGATCCAGTATCTCAATTCTGCCAAGTCTGTCATTGCCGACAAAATTATATTTCCCACTGTTATAAATATCCATGAGTTCGCGCTGCCGAATGCTGTTGAAATAAGCACCGTCAGAATCGAGGGGGATAATGGCATTCCACCCTGAGGACTGATGCCTTCCGCCAATCAAAAGTCCTCCGGCCAGCTGAAGTTTCGCGATTGCGTAGTGAACCATGCCGCAGGGGATGATTCCTGCATCGATGACATCACATCCCGTGCCGGTTAATGCACTGATCACTGCATCTTTCAGCATGGGGCTGGATACGCGGCTGTCCATACCGACAATAACGCGCCGTTCCCCCAGGTAGGTTCCGAAAGCTGCTGCGTAATCAATCGCTTTGGTTGCCGTCAGCCCGTATCCGACAATCCCGCGCATTCCGGCTGCTCCAAAACGCAAAGCCTGATATTGCTGCATTTCCATAAAAACTTTCTCTGTTCAAATCACCTTACGTTGCTTATCACACAATATAAACCTTTCTGTGGGGGAAAACAATAGAAAAAAAACTTCTCTGTCTTTTTTTCCTTGGAAAAAATTGGGATACAGGTTTATTTTTGAACAAATTGTGGTATTTTGTGTCATTATGTTTAATGAAAATGAGGATAAGGATGCTAAAATGAAATACAGGATACCATTTACCAGACAAATCATTGCACCGGCGGCGATCATACTTGTTTCAGTTTTTTTCCCTGTCAAGCCGGCAGCAGCGGCGGAATTGCCGGAAAGCGATAAACTTTCGATCATTACCCAGCTGACAGGTGCTCTTTTAAATCGCAATCATTACCGTCATCAAAAACTGGATGACAGTCAGTCAGAAAAAATTTTCCAAGGCTATTTTGATTTGCTGGATCCTGCCAGAATGTATTTTACGGAAGCGGACGTCCAATCTTTTGCTGAATATCAACATCTTCTTGACGACCAGATTAAAAAAGGAGATGGAACATTTGCATTTGCCGTGTATGACCTCTTCAAAAAGCGGTTTGCAGAATATCAGGAATTTGCCGAAGAACAACTTACCAAAGGCTTTGATTTTACTGTCGATGAAACCATTGAACTGGATCGTACCAAGGCTCCCCGCTTCGCCTCCCCTGAAGAACAGAAGGAGTTCTGGCGCAAGAAAATAAAAAATGATGTGCTTTATTTCCGGTTATTCAAAAGGGTTCTTGAAGACAAAAACAAAGACGCAAATACAAAAGTTGACGCAGAAGAAGCCGATCGTGAAAAAATCCGTCAACTTTGGGATCAACAAACCCCGGAAGATAAAATCCGGAAGCGGATTCGAGATGTCCGTAATGAAATTGATCAACGCAGTAATATTGATATTCTTTCCCTTTTCCTTTCCGCAATGGCTCAGAGTTATGGCCCCCATTCCAGCTATATGAGCCCGCGGGAAGAAGAAGAATTTGATATCGACATGAAACTTTCTCTGTTTGGGATTGGGGCGACTCTGACCAGTGACGACGGTATGATCCGTGTGGTGGAAGTTGTTCCCGGTGGCCCGGCAGCTACTGATGGCAGACTTCATGCTGAAGATCGGATTATCGCCGTTGCTCAGGCGGGCGAAGAACCCGTCGATGTCATTGATATGTCGCTGAACAAAGTTGTCCGCATGATTCGTGGACCGGAAAATACGGAAGTCACTTTAACTGTTCTTCCCGGAGAAAAAGGGCGGAATGCAATTCCTGAAAGTTTGACCATCAAACGCGGGAAAGTGGAACTGAAAAGCAGTGAAGCCAGCGGCAAAGTTGAAACAGTCAATGATCCGGCAGGAGGAACGAAAAAAATCGGAGTGATTCGTCTTGATCGGTTTTACATGGATTTTGAGGCTGCTTTCAAAGGAGATCCGAACTATAAAAGCTGTACTCGGGATATCAAAGCGATCCTTGATAAATTCAATGCAGAAAAGGTTGATGGAATTGTTTTTGACATGCGTTCCAATGGTGGAGGCAGTCTGCCTGAAGCCATTGCTCTTTCCGGCCTGTTTATTCCGGAAGGCCCAATTGTGCAGATCCGTGATACGGACCGCAGGGTTTCCGTGGAAAAAGACCCGGATCCTACCATCGCATATACGGGCCCGATGGTGGTAATGACCAATAAGATGACGAGTTCTGCGGCTGAAATTTTTACTGGCGCAATGAAAGATTACCAGCGCGCTGTCATTGTCGGAGACACCAGAACTTATGGAAAAGGAACTGTTTTGGACGTGACCAAATTGGAGCGTCTTCTCCGGCAGATCAAACAACAGTTCCCGGCTGGATCGCTCCGATATGAAACTGCAGTTTACTACCGGGTTAACGGAGAATCAACGCAGCAATACGGGGTCAAACCTGACATTACGCTGCCTTCGCGTTCCGAATATCTGGAAATTGGTGAATTGTATAACCCCAATCACTTACCATGGGACAGTATTTCCAAAATTGATGTTCCCGCATACGACAGTTCTCTGCAGTCGCTGCTTCCGGAATTAAAGAAACGCTCGGAAGAGCGCCGTGCTTCCGATCCGGAATTTCAAGCATATGAAAAACAGGTACAGG
>CALGPR010000279.1 GCA_937960425.1 uncultured Lentisphaeria bacterium | reverse complement strand
GCATGGAGAAATTATCGTATAACTTCCCGGCTTCCGCAGCAATTTTTACCGCATTCTGTTTTTCCCGTTCACGGCGCCAGATCTGCTGAATCAGCTTCAGAGTCACCAAAAGAGTTGATGGCCCGGTCAGGACTACCGCGCAGGAGCCATTGTCATAAAGCATTTCATAATCCGGGGCCAGGGCCAGAAGATACGCCGGTTCAATCGGCACACACATGATAACAAAATCCAAATTATTGCTGGACAATAAATTTTGATACTGCTTAGCGCGCAATTCATTGATATGATTCTGCACAGCTTTCCGGTGTTCTGCCAAAGCAACGCGACGCTCTTCTTCGGTTTCTGCCGCGCAAAAACGATCGTATGCAGAAAGAGATACTTTGGAATCGACAATTACAGAACGGTTCTGGGGCAACTTTACGACAAAATCCGGCTGAAGCCTCCGCCCATTTTCCGCAATCATCGACACCTGGCGTTCATATTCCCTGCCTGGCATCAGGCCAGAAGACTCGAAAATACGTTCAACAATCAGTTCTCCCCAGTTTCCCTGCCGTTTCCGGTCGCCTTTGATCGCTGTAGCCAGATTATTTGCCTCTTCGCTTACCTTATTGCTGGTCCGCTGCATTTCCCGGATTTGTTCCAGCAACTCCGAACGATGTTTGGCATCTTCGGTATGAACAACATCGATCCGCGAACGGAAATTGGTCAATTCCTGCCGGAATGGCTTCAGCAGAAGTTCCAGGTTTCCAAGCTGCCTGGCGCCAAACTCTTTCCCTTTTTCCTCAAGTAATTTCGCGGCAAGTTCTTCAAATTTGGATTTTGCCCGTTCCTCTACTGATGCAGCATAAGCAAGCCGTTCCTGGAAGGATTTTTCCCGCGCCTCCTGTTCCGCTTTAGTTTGGGCAAGTTGAACATTCAGGCTGGCTGCCAAAGCACGCATTTCTTCCAACTCCGTTGCGACTTTTGCACTTCGTTCCCGCTCACTTGCCTGCTCCGTATCTAAGCGGGTCTTTTCGGTCGTCGCTTGAGCAAGCTGCACATGCAACTCCAGCTCAGCCGTACGCAAATTCTCCAATTCTACCCCCATCCTTGCACTTCGTTCCCGTTCTGTCGCCAATTCAGCATCAAGTCGGTTTTTTTCCATTTGAATTGCCGCGGCATTAGCCTCCGCGGCAATTCGTCCTCTCAAAACAAAGACCAGCAATAAAGCCAATCCACCACTGACAGCAGCAAGAAGAAGTGGCAGAATGTAGGTAGTCATAAACGGGTACTCGCTCAACGGAACTGATTAATCAGGTCGCGCAGCTCTCTGGCCGCATTTCCGGCCGCAGCTGCGAAATCTTCTCCCTTAGACGCATAGATGATCCCGCGCGAGGAGTTAATGATCAACCCCGTACCATCAGCGGTTTTCCCGTGCGTAAGCACAGCCTGCACATCACCTCCCTGTGCCCCGACGCCAGGAACCAGGAAAGTCATTTCCGGGTTCAAAGCGCGGATACGGCCGAGTTCTTCCGGCCACGTGGCGCCGACAACCAGCAAAACATTGTTGTGCTCATTCCATTTATCCCGGGCAAGGATGGCAACATGCTCGTAAAGCGGGTGGCCATCGGCAACAAGATCCTGCAATTCAGCAGCACTCGGATTGGAGGTACGGCACAGAATCACAGTCCCTCGATCGGCATAATTCAAAAAGGGTTTCAGCGTATCAAACCCCATATAAGGATTCACGGTTACGGCATCGGCATTATAGCGCTCGAATGCTTCTTTTGCATAGAAATCTGCCGTGGAACCGATGTCTCCGCGTTTCACATCCAGAATTACCGGGATCTCCGGGCAAGTTTTTCGGAGGTACTCCATTGTCATTGCCAATTCGGCATCGGCATTCTGCCCGGCATAATAGGCGGCCTGCGGTTTATAGGCACAGACAAAATTTCTTGTTGCATCAATAATTGCCTTATTAAAGGCAAAAATCGGAAATGTTTCCTGTTTCACACACTCCGGGAGTTTTTTCAAATCGGGATCGAGTCCAACACAGACCAGGGAATTGTTTCCGGCCCATGCTGCACGAAGTTTTTCCTGAAAAGTCATAACCTAACCATCCACCAATTTAATTTGCAATGTTTATTGTCTGCCGGCAAAATCTGAACTGCCTGGCAAAACCTTCACCGCTGTTCTTTTTTCACTTTGTTTACAAATTCTTCCATTCTATCCAGAGCGATGCGGATATCAGAAGCCGCCGTCGCATAACAACAGCGCACATACCCTTCCCCGCTTGCGCCAAACGCATTCCCAGGAACGACAGCCACCTTATGCTCCAGCAACAAACGCTTTGCGAAGGTATGTGAATCCAGGCCAGTTTCTGTAATTCGCGGGAACGCATAAAATGCGCCATTAGGCAACAGGCAAGGCAGACCGATTTTATTCAGCCCGGCGACCAGCATATTCCGGCGCTCTTCATACGACAAACGCATTTTTTCCATATCTTCCCCGGCATTTGCCAGAGCTTCAAGCGCAGCCTCCTGCGAAGTAATCGATGCACACATCATTCCGTATTGATGAATTTTCATCATCGCGTCAATCAAATCAGCAGGCCCGCAAGCATATCCAATGCGGAACCCAGTCATGGCAAATGCCTTGGAAAAACCATGCAGAAAAATTGTCCGGTCTTTCATCCCGGGTAACGATGCAATCGAAGGCAAACGTCCGGTGTAAGATAACTCTGAATAGATTTCATCAGTAAGAAGGATCAAATCATTTTCAATGACGATTCCGGCAATCTCCTGCATCTGCTCCATCGACAAAACTGCACCAGTCGGATTGCAGGGGAAATTGATCAAAACGGCTTTGGTTTTCGGCGTAATTTTCCGACGCAGATCGGCGGGATCCAGAGCAAAGGCGTTTTTTTCGTATGTAGCAATCGGCACCGGCACTCCGTGAGCCATCGCAATTTCGGCAGGATAAGAAACAAAACACGGTTCGGTGTAAATCACTTCATCGCCGGGATTGAGGATTGCCCGCACCGCCAGATCTAACGCTTCACTGACTCCAACTGTCACAAGGCATTCGTGTTCCGGATTGTATTCCACACCGTAATCACGACTGACATAATTGCAGATGGCACGGCGCAACGCAAGCAAACCATAATTGCTGGTATAAGTAGTATGACCTTTTTCCAGAGAATAGATTGCGCTTTCCCGAATTGTCCACGGAGTCACGAAATCCGGCTCTCCCACACCAAGACTGATAATATCTTTTGCGCCGGAAACGAGATCAAAAAATTCCCGAATTCCACTTTTCGGCAGTCGGGCAATCTGTTCAGCAATACGTTGTTTCGGGGTACTAAGGGCAGACTGCAAGTCTACTGATTTCTTCATCATCATCCATAATCCTTCCGGATTCTTTATATTTTTTGAGCGTAAACACCGTCCCGGTAGAAAGTACGCCATCAATGGTAGAAAGGCGTTCCGAGACGAAACGGGCAACCGACTGAAGTGTTTTGCCACGTACTTCAATCAAAAGATCGTAACGGCCGGAAACCAGGTATACGTCGGTAACTTCCGAAAATTTGGCAATCCGTTTGGCCACAGTATCAAAGCCGCCGTCCCGCCGAGGCTGCACTTTGACTTCAATCAGTGCCCGCACACTGTCAGACGCAGCAATAGTATCGTTAATAATCGCACGGTACCCTTTGATCACACCTGTGTCCTCAAGGTCGGCAATGGTCTGAGAAACTTCTTCTTCTGTCGTACCGAGCCGTGCGGCAAGGTCAGCACAGGTTGCCCGGGCATCTTCCGCCAACAACGACAATAAATGTTCTCGATTCATAATCATCCTTTCTTATAGGAAAAAAGCGATCAGCACAAAGCAGGGTGCTGCATAAATAAAACTATCCAAAACGTCAAAAAATCCCCCCATTCCCGGAATAATTGCGCCGGAATCCTTGACTCCGCATACTCGCTTGAATACTGATTCGGTCAAATCTCCGGCAAATCCGCTGATATACAGCAATGCGCCCGAAAAAAGATACCACCAAACCGAGGGAAAAACGCCGCAGTCGCACCAGTAAAACACCATACTGACAATAATGGAAAAGCAAAGTCCACCAATTGTTCCTTCCCAGGATTTCTTAGGGCTGATACCGGGGACAATTTTATGGTTTCCTTCCTTCATCATCTTTGACGACAAAAGCCCGACGATATACCCGCCGGTATCTCCGGCTTTTGTGGTAAGAATCAGATACAACAACAATACTGGAATCCCATTTTCATTGGTTAAGCCATAGAGCAGGATCAAGGGAAACAGACAAACAAATAAAATCACAACAATTCCGACAGAAGTAATCACTTTCAAAAGTGCTGCTTTTTTATCCCGGGCGAACAGCGTTGTCAGCAACGAAAACGGCACCAGCAGGCAGAATGCTGTCCAGAAAACAATTTGACACAACAAGCTGATCCGCGGCGACTGCACAACAGCATGGAGTGCACCCATACTGGTGCAAACCGCTAAAACACTCCCTGCAAAACACGGTGCAGTCGGCACAGCACAATTCTGCAACATTTTTGCCGCTTCGTATGCAACTCCGAAACCGCCAATCAGCGTCAGCGCCACAAAAAGATACGCTCCCCCCGGCCGCCAGAAAACAGCAGCAGCAAGAACGCCCAGGAGCAGAACAAAACTGATTGCGCGGAACTTTAACATGATTTTTCCTCACACGTTACACCGGCCCCTTCGCCGACGCGCCCGCCAAACCGCCGTTCCCGTCGTCCAAAAGCAGCAGCAGCTTTCTTCAACTCTTCGACGTCGAAATCGGGCCAGAGCGTATCTGTGACATACAGCTCACTATACGCCAACTGCCACAACAGAAAATTACTGATGCGCAATTCTCCGGATGTACGAATCATCAGATCTGGATCCGGAATTTCCGGATGATACAAATGCCGGGTAATACAATCTTCATCTACGGCAGAAGGTTTCAGTTTTCCTTCGGCGACTTTTTCCGCAATGCGCTTCATCGCGTCAGCAAGTTCTGCGCGGCCTCCATAATTAAGCGCCAGAATCAACGTTCCTGCCCGGTTATTTCTGGTCCGTTCAATCACACGCAAAAGACTCTTCCGGGGCCCGGGCCATAATCCATCCGTGCGGCCAATGGTCAGCAGACGGACATTTTTTTCCATAAAAAGGCTTTCTTTTTCATCCAGAAATTCTTGCAGGAGATTCATCAATGCCGACACCTCAGCAGGAGAACGCTTCCAGTTTTCAGTACTGAATGCATAAAGCGTCAGATATTCCAAGCCGAGCTCCAAAGCGCCATCAAGCACTTTCAACACAGTATCGGCACCAGCGCGATGCCCTTCGGCACGCTTCAAATTGTGCTGTTCTGCCCAACGGCCATTGCCATCCATGATAATTGCCACATGACGCAATCGATTAGCTGCCATAAATTGCCTCCTCTACTGCCATACACAGAAGATGATAAACCGGCAAATGCAGTTCCTGAATTTTGTAAACTTCTGTTTCGGGGACAGCGATAACGATATCCGCTAAAGCCCGGCAGCGGCCGTTACCGGCACCGGTCAGAAGAATTGTTTTTATTCCGGTGGCCTTTGCCGCAATAAAAGCATGGTAAATATTGGCAGCATTGCCACTGCAGGTAATCCCGATCACCGCATCGCCGGCACGCCCCTGGGCAAAAAGCTGCTGAGCGTAGGCATATTCAAAATTAACATCATTCCCGAATGCAGTAAGAAACCCCGTATGAGCGGAAAGCACCACACATGGGAGGCCTTTTTGCAGACATTCTCCAAGTTGTTCGCCTTCAGAACCGAACGCGGAAAACGCCTGTTTTTCCGTTTCGGACAACGGCCGTTTAGAAAGAAATCCCTTCAAAAGTTCTCCGGCAATATGTTCGGCATCCGCACAACTTCCGCCATTGCCACCAACCAGAAGTTTACCACCATTACGGTAAACCTCAATCAAAGTGTCAATTGCTTCTGCGACTGCATCGCGAACCGGAGCCAAAGCCGGATAACGCTGAATCAGTATATCAATGTTCCGGGTATAATCGTATTTCAAAACTGCTGCTCCTATTGCGGCAAAAACGGCATATCGTGCCGTCCGTCCAGATTTATCTTACCCAAATAACCAATTGCCTCCGTACATCCCCAAATTTCCGACAGAAAAATGCAACTTCCGCAGGACTTCGGGTGTCTACAGGAATTGTACGACATATCCATTTTACACAAAGTGTTCAAGATCTCAAGATCCGCCAGAAAAAGACGGTGAAAAACGAAAAAGTCTTTTTCCTATTTATTATAGTATAGCCGGGAAACACTATTTTACAAGGGAAACGATTGTAAATGCCGGCTCGAAGCAGTGAAATAGAGTACAATACAAATTTTTTGAAAGTTTTTATGCTTTCGAACTTGATTTTTCCTGAAACTGCGGCATATTAAGGGCATCTTGAAAACAGGAATATGACGAGCGGGGGAGTAGCTCAATTGGTTAGAGTACCA
>CALGPR010000278.1 GCA_937960425.1 uncultured Lentisphaeria bacterium | reverse complement strand
CGATTATTGCGATCCTTGCTTCCATGCTTCTGCCGGCTCTTGGTAAAGCCCGTGCTGCCGCTTTGAATGTCAAATGTAAAAATAACCTGAAGCAGCTTGCTACCGGATATGAATTCTATACACAGGAAGAAAATGGATTTGCCATGTCGCCGCAGAACCAGCGTGATTATAATCCTGATGGGAGCGGGGAGCGGCGGGATTATCTTTGGAATGGCTATCTTGCTGAATTTTATGATTGCTCTGATGCAGTGAGTGAATGCCCAGCTGCTTCCGCGGGAGATAATGAAACCAACCGGGCAGAAACCGGAAATATGTGGGGATGCCGCAGCACAGCTATTTGGGTACAATACTGGAATTGGCGTGATACAAGTTATGATCCGCAAACTCCGGAATGGGGTGGTGCCTATCGTACTACGAAAAACTGTGGCTATGCTCTCAGCGCCAACTTTACTGCCGCCGGTGACCTGCAAACAAAAGTTCCGTTGCGCATTGGTACCAGCCCGAATGGGGTCTCTTCCGATGAACTCGTAAAGATCGTTGAGTGCAGCGAATATCTTTATTCAGCAGACGAATCCTGGGGGGCTCTGGAAGATCGTGTCTGGTGCGTTGGCCGTGTCCGACATGGGCGTAAAACCAATGTCGCTTTTACTGATGGCCACGTCGATAGTTTGCAGCAGAGTGCCAAATGGAATAAAGCGAAATATCACAGCCTTCGTAAAGAAGATGACGATGAATAAAAATCAATCCATTATGCTTTGAATTGCTCCCGGAGTGTCATTTTTTTGTGATTTTTTGAATCGATTTGCATTTGCATTTGTTCTTTATCACGAGAATATTATAGTGATGCTCCGGGAATGTGCAATAGAACTGGGTTTTGCCTTTGTTCCAAGGGGTGAAGCGGAATTATTGTGATAAGAGGAGACGAGAAAAGGAAAACGACGAAAAATTAGAACAAAAGTGTTCTTTACGCATGGATTTGCGCAAAAATAAAAAAATCGCACTTGATTAAAATAATTCCTGTTGAAGATTTTTCGAGTAGGATTATGGGCAGGTAGTTGATTTTTTGTTATTTTTTTAAGGGAAGGTATTGACTCATTCCTTTTTTTTTGCTATAATATGGAGTTATCCAAAGCATTTTTGCTGAAGAAACAAAAAAACTGGGTTCTATTAACTGTCACTAAAAAACAAGGAATGAGATCAAAATGAAGAAGACTTTTACTCTCATCGAACTCCTCGTCGTTATCGCGATTATCGCGATCCTCGCATCCATGCTTCTGCCGGCTCTTGGAAAAGCCCGTGCTGCCGCTTTGAACGTCAAATGCAAAAGCAATCTGAAGCAGCTGGGTATTGGCTATGAGTTCTATACTCAGGACGAAGATGGTTTTGCGATGCCGATGCAGGAAATTCGTGAATATGATGGCGAAGACACCACTGGCGGTACGAACCGCAAATATGTATGGAATGGTTATCTTGCCGAACACTATGATTGCTCTGATGCTCTGAATGAATGCCCGGCTGCTTCTGCCGGCGGGTCCAAGACC
>CALGPR010000277.1 GCA_937960425.1 uncultured Lentisphaeria bacterium | reverse complement strand
CGGATCGAGGAAAAGCGCGACAGCGCAACCATGATTTTTAGCAACCTTACCGGACATCAAGCTGGCGGCATAATTTCCGGCACATTTGATCATCCCAGTACCATGCGGTGCCGCCCTGTCCATATCGTCAGAAATCATTGCGTCAACTGGCTTGATCCCGCCTTTATAATAGGCTCCGACCGGCATTACCATAATGACCAACTCATAATCCAGAGCGGAGTTTACGCCAATCTGGGGGGTTGTGCCGAACATTACCGGACGGATATATAAAGACCCCCCGGTTCCGTACGGCGGCACAAAGTCAATATTGTCTTTTATCACCGTTTTCAACGCTTCGATAAACTTTTCTTCCGGAAACTCGGGCATCAACAAATGGTGCGCAGAATCGTTCATACGCTTGGCATTTTCCCACGGCCGAAATACGCGTACTTTGCCATCTTTACAGCCAAAAGCCTTCATTCCTTCAAAAATTGCCTGTCCATAATGGAGGCAGTTGGCAGCCACAGACATCGTCACATTATAATCATTGCAAAGTCTGCCGTCATCCCATTTCCCGTCATGATAACTGAAGCGGATGTTCGATCTGGTCGGGAGGAATTGAAACCCAAGTTTATCCCATTCGATATTCATTCTATTTATCCTCGTTGCTGAAAGGTGACAGCGCCCACACAACTCTGCCGGGCGTCGCTGTTCATTTTTCTCAGAACAATATAACCGGTCTTCCTGAAATAATCAATGGAAGAAAGAAAAAAAACGATTCATTGCGCCAACTTTATTTGCCATTTCCATAAATACAGATTATCTTATTATTAAAGCTGTTTTGATGGTTCACCCTATAATTCGGAAGGATTTTTGCTATGGACAGGAAAACCTTGTTCGTTCCGTTGTTCTGCGGCGGGTTGTTGATGCTTACTACCACCGGTTGCAGTCTCTTTGACAATTCAACCCCGCCGGAAGATGCTACCGGTATCACGCCTGCGGCTGTTGACTTTCCTGAGGATATGGATCTGGGTGCAGGGGATTTGAATCTCGGCACAGGGAATGGTTCGGATCTCGGTAATCCGGAAATTCCAAGCAATACCTGGAGCAACGCAACCGAAGAGGGTATCCCCGGAAACGAAGATTTAACATTAGTCAGCGAAATTACACTGCCGACGATTTATTTTGATTACGACCGTGATGCTTTGAATCCGACGGAAACGGTAAAACTGGATGCTGTTTACGAGTATATGGGACAGTATCCGGAGTTATATATTGTTGTAGAAGGCCACTGTGATGACCGCGGGACCAACGAATACAACCGGGCATTGGGCGAACGCCGTGCTATTTCTGTGAAAAATTACCTCTCTGGGAAAGGTATGAATCCTGAACAAATCCGCACGATCAGCTACGGAGAAGATAAACCGGCAGTCCAAGGGACTGACGAGCAGAGCCGTCAACTTAACCGTCGCGGCGTATTACTGGCGGCAAAGAAACGGCAGTAACTCTTTCATCCGAAAAAGGATAACATTTAAGGCTTCGGGGAACTCCCCGGAGTCTTTTTTTATTCCGGGGGCAGAGA
>CALGPR010000276.1 GCA_937960425.1 uncultured Lentisphaeria bacterium | reverse complement strand
GTGTGAAAAAATGCGACATCTCAAAAAATTCAATTCCGCACTTCCGTGCCAGATCCAGCCAACGCTTCAGTTTTGAAAAATCAAAAGTATACTGTTTATTTACCCGGGTAATCCCAATTAACTGCACCGTCGGCCGTTCCCCGCCGACCTGAGTATCCAACGGCGGAGTCCACAGCGGCGTCAGCAGCATATTGATCCCATGTCTTGCCGCCGAATCAAAATATTGTTCCAACAACCGCCAGTGCGCCTCGCTCCAGCATTCTACTTGGTAATAATGATAAAGACAATCCGCATGAAACCATTGCGTATGTAATAATTTCTGCGGGGGCAATGCTGCATTGATAACTTCGAGCGTAAACGTTTCCTCAGCCAGAACTTGCTTGTTCTCTTCAAAATTTTCCCACAAAGTTGCGCCCAGAAAACTCAATTTCAACGAATATTTCCCGGCGGGACACTCATAAGGTACTTCACAGCTGATCCAATAGCTGACCCATTGCCGCGGCAGCAACCGGACGTGATCATTAATATCTCGCAACAGATCCGGATACATACCGACACGACTATCCAAAGCCCAGTCAGGATTGCCGGAATCGTATGCCGGATAATCAACCGGGACGCATTTGACTTCGCGGATTCGGATATTCCCGGGAAATTCGTGTGCGATATTCAAGTCCCCGAGGAAAATGTCTTCATCCTGAAAAATCGCAAACTGAAAAGAAAAAAACTCTCCGCGTAACGCACTCCCGCTATTATACATTTCAGCGGGAACAGGGCCATCCGGAAAAATTTTTTCCAAGGAACTGGTTAAAATTGAACGAAACGTCATACTTTCTTTCCTTTCCTCCTGCCCATCTGATCAATACAGACTAAGGCCGTCCTTTATCAATCACCACCATGCGCCGTTGAAACGTCGGCTCATCCAGATCTTCATTGTTAATCAATGTCTGGGTTGTATTCATGAAAACCCCTCGAGACCGCGGTTCCAATGCCAGGTCCGGTTGCATAAGGTCATTTTCCCCCGTATTGACGGTAGACACACCGGTACGTTTTTCATTCCGCCGGGAACGGACCTTCCGTTTCAGGGATTCAGTCTCATTGGCTGCAGCATCTTGAGCAGACGCGACCGTCATAACGCCAGATTCTGGCCGTTCATCATATTTGACGGCAATAGCAGTCAGCTGAATCAAATCGCCATAGCGGGGGTCGCTATTCACCCCGGCAATCACTTCAACGGATTCTCCGAGACTATTTTGAAAATTCTCAATCGTCTGCTTCATATCGGCAAGTGTCATTGTTCCACCGCCAAGTAAAGAGCAGATTACCACATCGCTTTCCCGCAATTTGGCAAGTCCTCCGGAAAGCGGAGACTCCAAAAGCCGCGCTAATGCTAAATCGCCGACAGACTGAACCGAACCATCCGCAATTTCCGAATACGAAGCAGCTCCAATTCCGATTCCGCAATATCCTTTGCGGCCTTTCAAAATCGTCCGCAAATCGCCGATATCGCTGGGAATCAAGTTCCCAACCCGTACCAGTTCAGACAATCCCAATATTGCCCGGGCAATTTCCCGATCCGCCAGCAAAAATGCTTCTGTTGCTGATGTTTCCGCAGGAAGAACCGAAAAAAGCAAATCATTCGGCAAAGTCACTACTGCATCTGCTACCGGCAGGATATTGGTCAACGTTTCTTCTCCAATCCGTCGCTTCGTATGGCCTTCAAGAGAAAACGGCATCGTCACAACAAAAATTGTTGGAATTTTCAACCGGGCTCCAATCCCAGCAAGAGCAGATACTCCTCCGGAAGCCGTCCCACCACCAAGGCCACCAACTACAATCAGCATGCCTGCGCCGGCGAGCCGTTTTTCCAAATCGGCTCGTTCACGCACCATTGCCCGCTCACCTTTCAAGAAGTCTCCACCACACCCCTGGCCATGGCACCACTGCTCATCGGCAAGAATTTTATCTTCTGCCAGTAAAGGGGAAGCTTCCAAACTGTAGCGGTCTGTATCCAGAACCAGTAACTGCAAATGTGCAGCTTCCGGCATTCCTCGCAACGAACTTAAAATCTTTACGCCGGCACACCCCAGTCCCAGAACCGTCACCGATACGGGAGTTTTCGTCTGTTCATCCATACTTATTACACCCTGATCGAAGAAATCAAATTACCGATTTTACGCAATCCCTGATCGCCGACAGATCCTGCTGCCTCAAAGAGGCGCCCGAAAACGCCACGGTTCCGAATATTTGCCATGATCTTATTACAATCCTCCCCATATCGCAACGTGCCCCAGACCGTGCTGTAACGGGGATCTTCCAAATCCGTCAACGCGCCACTGGCGTCATACGGGCGCCCAATCCGAAACGGAAATTCGAAAACACTTTGGAAAATAGAACAAGCCCGTTCGGAATTGGCTCCTCCTCCAGTAATGACTCCTCCGCAACCGAGATTTCGAGCAATTGCACCGGCTCCAAGCCGCTGGCGGATCAGTTCGAAAATTTCACGATAGCGCAAGTCTACAATTTTTTCAAATGAACTCACCGGAATCCTACGCACCGTATTGTCAAGCGTCCGCATCTCCAGCTCCGTCTGTCCAGACTGCACCGCTCGTTCCAGCATTCCGTCTTTCAAAAATTTTCGGCATTGATTAAAGTTCAGGTTCAACCCCAACGACAAATCGTTCGCCAAGTGATCCGTGCCAACCGGAAGCACTCCGCTGGCAAGTACTCCGAAATTGTAAACGACAGCATATTCTGTCGTACCGGCACCAAAATCCACCAGAAGCACACCATTTTCTTTTTCTTCATCAGTGAGAATCCCGTAAACATCGGCAATTCCGCTGAAAACAAGTTTGGCATCAACCTCTGCGAAACCGGCATCATTGAGCAGGCTGCGGAAATTTTCAATTCTGTTGGCATTGCCGTGAATGACATGTAAAAATGCCTCCAATTTATGGGCAACCTGTTCAAAAGGTGATCTCACCCTCCGGGTTCCATCAAGAAGGTAAAAAGCGTCAAAGGTATTCAACTGCATCTGTTCCGGCGGGAGAGGTTTGATTTGTGCGGTGCGAACGGCCTCTTCAATATCCTCCATCCCCACTCGATGATCTTGGGCATTGATAAAGACAGTACCGACGCCCTGGAAAGAGGCAATATCACACGCAGTGACTGACATAGCAATCACGCGGCTGTTGTTGACTTCTCCTCCTGCGGACTTATCAGCAATTTCCAGCGCCGTCACCAAGGCTTCAAGGGCAGCGTCCATATCAACGATTTCTCCTTTCACTACAGCACCGTCTGAAGGAGCCTCGCCTCGCCCGATCACCATCAGGGCCTCGCCTTCCCGAACCGAACCAACCAATACACAAATTTTTGATGTGCCAATTTCTATGGCAGTAATGATATCTTGCCTTTTGAACATCGTTCATTCCTGATTATGATAATTCGATATAATTGCGTTGAAAAGATATTGCATATCGAGAAAAATACCAGACCCTGAATCTTTTTTTTGACATTTTTCTCGTAAGAAAAACCAAAAGTAAAACGACTTTCTGCTTTTCTTGCCCCCGAATTTGCAGTTCCCCCTTCCTCTGCTATATTACCATATTATTATATGGAAATTGTGAACAAATTGGACAAACGATTCTATGAACCATTATTATACCGTGGAACTCGACAACGGGGCACGTTATCAGGTACAGGTTCCTGAAGAAATTGGAGCTGGCCCCGGGAGTCAAATTATCTTTCACAAAGATTGTTATCAGGAATGCGGGCGCCTGGTTCAGAAAATTCCGCCGACGGAAATGACTCAAAACGCCCGTGAATTGCCTGTTGCAGAGCGTCTGGCCTCCGCCGCAGAACTGGAAACAGTCGCAGCGAACCGCGAAAGCGGGCGTTCCGCCATGCGTACGGCAATGAAATTTATTGAACAGCTGCAACTGGAAATGAAACTGCTGAATGCCCATTATTCCCTGGATGGCAAACTGATTATGATTCAGTTTACCGCAGATGGCCGAGTTGATTTCCGAGAACTGGTTAAAGAACTGTCACATGCCTTGAGCGCACGCATTGAGCTCAGGCAAATTGGCGTACGCGACGAAACCAGTATCTGCGGCGGAATCGGAATTTGCGGCCAGGAACTTTGTTGCAGCCGTTTTCTGCGGGAATTCAATTCCATCAACGTGCGGATGGCAAAAGACCAGGACCTTTCCCTGACCCCCAGCACAATCTCTGGAGCCTGCGGCAGGTTGAAATGCTGCCTGAAATTTGAACATGAAGGTTATATTGAGCTCGAAAAAAATATGCCTCGCAAGGGTGAATTTTGTGAATCTCCCGAGGGAAAAGGTCGTGTCTGCGACCGTAACTTGCTTACCCAACGAGTTTCTCTGACGATGGAAAACGGCAGTATTTCGACCTTTGACCGTGCTGATCTGAAGATTTTAACTCAGGAAAAAACGCAACGGCAGCCAAAAGGAAAAAAAGAGGAAAAAACCTTTCGCAGCAATGGGAATGGCAGCATCGCCTCGACGGATAAAACTGAAGTTCCTGAAAAGAACGAAAAACATGACCGCAAACGGGGAGAAAAAAATCGCCGTAATGACAATCATCAACAGGATTCTGTAAGCGCTATCCCGGAGGAGAAGCAGCAACTTCAGGGGCAGCAAATTATCAACAATAACGCGGGTACTCCTGATGAATTAATGGAGCCTTGATCTTTCTTTACAGCCGGACAGAAAACCTACTATGACCATTAACAGAAAAATGCTGGCAGCCCATGCCCCGGAAGATATCGAATTTATTGCGGAGTTAGACCGGGCGGGAATCCTTGTCGCCCCCGGTGAAAGTGCAGCAGTTTTTCGCGCAAGAATCGAGAAACTCGCCGGAGAATTGGACGATACTTCTGCCGCTTTAACCCAAAATGGCAGTGCTTCATTTTTTGGAGAAATCCCAGTTCAGGCAAAAAATCGCATTCCGGATGCAATTATGCAGGAAGGCAATGGAAGAACGTTGGAAAGATATGGATTCGCTGCTGTTTTTGTCCCCGGTTTTTTTCTTTATGAACGAGTAGGACTTCTCTGGGGCGGCTGTACCATCAGCGATCCGGCTTTTCAACTGCCAGTCTTCTTTATCCGTCCGGTCTTTGCTCGAAAAAAACGCTGGTTTATTTATGATCGCGATGAACTGATTGCACATGAACTTTGTCATGCAGTGCGAAGCCCGATCAACGATGAAAGCTACGAAGAGTTGCTGGCATACCGTACCAGCACACACCCGCTGCGCAGATATTTGGGAAACTGTTTTATCGGCAGATTCGACGCTGCATTAATTCTTGCACCGGCACTATTGATGCTTTTCATGCAAATCCTGAATATTTTATTTTTTGGTAATATTCCCATGTGGCCGTTTTGGATTCTGGTGCTTCTCTGCATCGGGTTCCTTTTGTCTCGGAACCAGATTGCCAGGAATCAATATTTTCGGGCAACCGATGCCCTGAAAGCCATTGGAGTTGAAAATCCAGATGCGGTTCTGTTCCGCTGTACCGGAAATGAAATCCGAGAAATCAGCAGCATTGTCTCTTCTCAGCTGAAAAATTATCTCCATAGAAAACAACAAGCTGAACTACGCTGGAAAGTGATTGCAATTCGCTTTCTGCCGCAAAAATTCAAGGATGAGAAAGGCGACGGACAATGAAGCGTGCAGAACTGGTTCAATATCTTTATGACCGACTTGAAATCACTCGTTTCGGGCAGGATCCATCCAATAACGGGCTTCAAGTTGAAGGCAAAGAAGAGATCTCTAAGATAGCCATCGGCGTTGATGCTACGTTGGAATTTTTTCAAAAAGCGGCGGAATCAGAAGCAGATTTTCTCTTTGTGCATCATGGCCTCAGTTGGGGGGGAGGTATTCGCCGGCTTAACGGTATAACAGGCCGCAGATTCGCAGAGTTATACCGAAATGAGCTGAGCCTCTTTGCCGTTCACCTTCCTCTGGATGCGCATATGCAGCTTGGCAACAACGCGCAGCTGGCCAATATCCTCAATGCAGAAAACCGTCGATTGTATTTTCACTATGCCGGAACCCCGATTGGAATCCTCGGAGAACTCTCTGCCGAAGAAGATGTCAAAACAATTGCAGAACGTTATCGGGAAATTCTGGGCGAGCCGCTCCGTATTTTTGACAATGGACGCCTGATTCGGAAAGTCGGATTTATTTCCGGTGGTGGAGGCCTGGACGGGCTGGAAGAAACCATTGATGCAGGCGCCGATCTTCTGGTTACCGGTGAAGTTGATCATACCATGGTTCCCGTCATTCGCGAAAGTGGAATCGCGTTGCTTGCCCTGGGACATTATGCTTCGGAAACAACAGGTGTCCAGGCTGTAGGCAGGGAACTGATGGAACAATTCGGCCTGGAATGCCGCTTTATTCCTTTGCCGACCGGCCTGTAAATAGTTGTCCAAATAAAATTTTATTCAGGAGAATGAAATATGAAAACATCTTTTCTGAAAGCAACCAGTATTTTTCTTGCCGGGGTATTTACTTCAACACTTTTTCTCCTTTGCAGCTGTACAAGCGCACGATTTCCGGGGGATTCCGGATACGCAGAACTTTCGCCACAGGAAATTGGAGTCCTGATTCGGTACGCACGGCATACAGCGTTGTACACAGCCAATTACCTTCCCCCTGAGAAAAATGCCAGGGAACGCAAAATCATTGAAACAGAAGAGCCGGAAATAAAAATTTACTATCAAGGAGATCTTTATGGGCGGGCAACGTTCACCTGGCCATTAGGATCCATGCAAGCGCAAGTCATCTTTACTGGCCCCCTGGTCGATGATATTGAAACACCACGGCTCCGTTTAACTTATCTGGGAGATTTCGTCACTTCCCCTAAAGCGACCCGTCAAATGCAGGAAAATCTTTCGCCGGCTGACCTTGTTCGGCTTCGGTTGCAAACCCTCGATATGGACCCGCAGTAATCTGGAAACATTCCCGACGGCAAAGCCATTCTGCGACATATCGTCTACGCCTCAAAAGGCAAGGCTTATCAAAGCCAAAGACTTGTTAATTTTCTATATATACTGCGTCTCTACGGGCAAAAGAAATGGGGGAATAGAGCAAAACTTACCATTTCCCCCACTGCCCTCTAAGCCATTCCATTCCCTGCATCCGGGAAATTATCCCGCGATCAAAAAAAGCGCCTTCCGGGATACCCCTGGAAGGCGGAATTTCTATTTTGTGAACTGTTCGTTATTCGCCAGCTTCATTAAACTTTTTACTACGGTTGCGGCGACGTTCCAACTCAGTCAGGAAAATCTTACGCAAACGGATATTCTGCGGAGTCACTTCCACAAGCTCATCATCATCAATATACTCCAGTGCCTGTTCCAAACTGAGCTTTCGGGCAGGAATAATTTTAAGGTTACGGTCAGAACCGGAAGCTCGCATATTGGTCAATTGTTTTGCACGCTGAACGTTAACAACCAGATCACCCTCCTTGCAATGTTCACCAACAATCATCCCTTCATAAGTCATCTCATTGGGAGAAATGAAGAAAGTTCCTCGCTGCTGCAATCCGTCGATCGCAAAAGCTTCCGCTTTGCCGGCAGCCATACTCACCAGCGTTCCGACAGATCGGGAAGGAATGTCTCCTTTATACGGAGCATATTCCAGGAAACGGTGTGCGACAATGGCCTCTCCGGCACTGGCAGTCAATGCTTTGCTGCGGAATCCAATCAGCCCGCGGGTCGGAATATTGAACTCCAGAAGCTGACGATTGCCATGAGATTCCATGTGAACCATTTCGCCTTTCCGCAACCCAACCAGTTCAATAATCTTGCCAGCAGATTCGTCAGGCACATCCACTGTAAGAATCTCTATTGGCTCGCAACGGACGCCATTAATGGTTTTGAAAATCACCTGAGGTTTGGCAACGCTCATTTCGTACCCTTCCCTGCGCATATTTTCAATCAGGATGGCAAGGTGCAATACGCCGCGGCCGCTGACCTTGAAAGCTTCCCCATTCATATCTTCAACGCGCAGCGCCACATCACGCTCCACTTCCAACATCAACCGTTCGCGAAGATGACGGCTGGAAACATATT
>CALGPR010000275.1 GCA_937960425.1 uncultured Lentisphaeria bacterium | reverse complement strand
CCTTCGGAGCTTTCAGGGGGAATGCGAAAACGTGCCGGGCTGGCGCGGGCACTGGCGCTGGATCCGGCACTGCTATTTTTTGATGAACCATCAGCTGGCCTGGATCCGATCACTTCGGCGGAACTGGACCGGTTAATTCTGCGCCTGCGGGATCGATTCGGCACAACCGTAGTTCTGGTAACACATGAACTTGACAGCATTTTCGCAATTGCCGATCGGGTTATTTTGCTTGACAGAAGCCATGGGCAAATTGTGGATCAGGGAACTCCGGAGGAGCTTGCCGAACATTCACGCAATCCTTATGTCCGAAAATTTCTGACTCGCGACGGATTGGGCCGCTTTGATGCAAACAGAAAATCGAATTGCGACAAATGAAAGAGGTATTATGATGAGCCATAAACGGGATTTTAAACTCGGAATTTTTGTAATTGTCGCTGTCCTCTGTTTTCTGGGAATTATCTTTTACCTGGGGATGGCGGATCTCTTTACCACCAAAGCCCGGCTTTGTACAGTTTTTACAGAATCGGTTCAAGGGATTGCCAAAGGGTCTCTGGTCAAATATAAAGGAGTCCCGATCGGCAGTGTCAGCAATGTGGTAATTCAACTCAATGATAAATTAATACGGGTCGATATGAAAATTGATCTTGACGCCTTTATTGTGCGTCAAAAAGATTCGGGCCCTCGTTCCAGTGCAGAAGACTTGAAGGGTTTTTACAAATTTTTCGAGATGGAACGTGCTGCAGGCCTGCGCTGCCGTCTGGAATATGCCGGAATTACCGGGATGAAGTATATTGAACTGGATTACTTCGACCCGGGCAATAAAGATGAAGTTATTCCCATGCCCGAAGATTTACCCAAAGGTGCTTTTTACCTTCCGGCGTCAAATTCCGCTTTTAACGATATCATGTCGATGTTGTCTACATCACTGGCCCGGATTTCCCAGATTGATTACGTGGGAATTTCCAATGATTTGCGCAGCAGTTTGCGTGAATTTAATGCGTTATTGTCTGATCCGAGCCTGAAGGTGACGATCCAACAGCTGGAGCGCATCAGTAACAATATCGAAAGCAGTACTTCGGCGTTGTCCCGGACAATGACAGACGAACGGCTTAATCGCTTTGCGGTGCAGCTGGAGGAGGCAGTTGCCAATGCGGATGCCTTACTTCAGGAAACCAGGAAACAGGTTGCCGATGCAGATATCGCCGCTACGGCTTCATCGTTTCGCAACGCGGCAGATTCTGTGGCTGAAGCCGGTTCGTCGATTGACGTGACCGTGCGGGGAATTGATCGAACACGGGAAAGTCTCGAATTGAGTTTGCGCAAACTCAACCGGACTTTGGAATCGTTGAACGAATTGGCAAATATGCTGAATGAAGATCCAGATTCTGTCATTTGGGGAAAACAGAATCCGCAATCTATTGATTTCGGCAAATAAAACGGGAACAGGCAGCGATGCGGATTAAAACTCTCCAGGGCATTGATTTTTATCTCGGCAATTTCCTGTTGTTGATTTTGCATCCACTCGCCCGCCTGATACACCGGCGGGTGGCGCTCGGAGAACATCCGCGCTCAATTGTGGTGATGAAACTCTTTGGTGGCGGGTCACTATTAATCGCCGCACCATCGCTTCTGGTATTGCGGAAACGTTATCCGGATGCGGTTTTTACCTTGTTGGCAACCCATGCGACCAAGCCATTTGGCGAGTTGACCGGCCTTTTTGATGAAATCAGACTGATTGACGATCGTTCAGTTTTCAAACTGATGACGTCATCACTGAAAGTGCTGTGGCAATGCTGGATTCGCCGCTGCGACTTGTTGCTCGACCTTGAAGTATATTCCCGACTTTCGGCAGTCTTTTCCCTGCTGACTTTTGCCAGAATCCGTGCCGGCTTTTATTCCAATATGGCATTTTTCCGGAAAGGAATTTATACCTGTTTATTTTTTCTGAACCCTTATGGAGGGATTTACCGTTTTTATGACGCACTGCTTACGATAGTAGATCCCATTCCTGCAGTTCCAGACCCAGAAGAGTATCGGAATTATTTCCGGGAAAGATTGCCAAAATTTGACGGACAAATAACGGACAATACTGTCGTTATTGCACCGTTTTGCAGTGATTTGTGTGAATTTCGCCGTTGGGATCAGGACAAATGGATTGAGTGGATCAAATTATTTCATTCCCATTACCCAGATTGGACAGTAGCCTTGGTGGGAGGCAGTGCCGATAAAGAAAATGCTGATGTGCTGGTGGCTGCATTGCCTGAGGTTCCGGTTATCAACTTTTGTGGGACACTATCTCTGGCCCAGTCTGCAGCGCTGATCCGGAACTCCCGGACTTTCGTCGGGATAGACAGTGCACCATTGCATATAGCCCGGTTGGCAGCGGAACGGGTACTGAGCTTGTGGGGAGCGACACGTCCGGAAGCATTGCTGCGAGATTTCCCGTTTTTGATTGAAAAACGGATTCAGTGCATTGCACCCTGTTCTCCCTGTGTTCATATCGTCGACGTAATGCCGTGCAGTCGAGGCAGAAACTGTATGTCAATGATTACACCGGAACAGGTGTTTGAAGCGTTTGAGACAATGATGAAACAACGGGGCCCCGGATGTGAAAAAATAAAATTTGCTCCGGCAATCCCGATGACATTTCTGGAACCATAGGAG
>CALGPR010000274.1 GCA_937960425.1 uncultured Lentisphaeria bacterium | reverse complement strand
ACACCGCAATTATTGTTCTATACTTCTACATTTCTACAACTCTTCAGCAGTCGGCTCCGTTTCTTCAATCGCACAAAAAAAGAGGCGCCGATACCAGAGATATCGTAACGCCTCTCTCACATTTTTCAAGAAAAAAAAGGTTGACAAATCTTATTTTTCGTTTTTGCTCAATGCTTCCATATATGCCTTGAGCTGTTCTTTGAGTTTATCGCAGGAAGCAGTAATCTCCGTGACTTTGTCCTTAGCCTTTTTTGCTTCTTCGCCCAACATGTCCGATAATGGAATTTCGCTGACTTTCTTAATGGCTGCTTCCAATTCTTTGGTCTTTTCGGCAATCGCCTTGTTCAACGCGTCAACCTTTTCCTGGATTGCCGCAGCATCCAACTTGGCAGCTTCGGCCCGGACTTCTTCAATCGGGCGATTTTCATCAACTGCGGAATCACCACAACCAACGACCATTCCCGCCATCAAAGCCGCTCCCAGCAATAACAACAAACTCTTTTTCATTTCATTTCCTTTCTTCTATCTAAAACATAACATAAATAAAAAAATGCCGGCCCTCAGACCGGCACTGGTTCTTTCATTCATGACACATACGTAACTCAACAACTCAGATGGATTCTACAGCTTCCTTTTCTTCGAGGTCATGAAGCGACGGTCCCCGGTGCTCCTGAACCCGATCAATGTACTTGCTGATTTGCGCCTGCAATTTGTTGGTAACGTCGTCTATGACCTTAATCACGTCATACCCCTGGGAAGTGGCGGCAAACGGATCGCAGTGTTTAACATAAGCCACGAGATCCGCCCGGCAGCGCGATTTTTCCAAATCCAGGACGACGCGGACACTGGAAACTTTCAAAGTCGTATCAGCAAAAATTGCTTCAATACGGCTCTCCAAACGTTTCTGCAGATCTTCCGTAATCTCAATGTGACGCCCAGTGATCAGAATTTGCATACTCGCACTCCTTTTTTGGATGGTTACTCCGCAAACATCTCCGTACCGTACGCAGTTTCCACTCCTCACGGGAAACTTCCCGGTGGCAGCGGACCCGTTGGCGGATCGTTACATCGTGAAACGCGGCCCGAGATAAACGTCCCGCGCTTTTTCGTCATTCACCAAAAAATCACTATTGCCTTCGAGCATGATTTCCCCATGCGTCATCAAATACGCACGGTCCACCACCGCCAGCGTTTCGCGGACGTTGTGGTCGGTAATCAAAATCCCGAGATTTTTCCGTTGCAGCTGACCAATGATCTGCTGCACATCGTATACTGCAAGCGGGTCAACCCCGCTGAATGGTTCGTCCAACATAATAAACTTCGGCCGAGTCACCAAAGCCCGGGTAATTTCCAGGCGGCGGCGTTCACCACCGGACAAAGTCATCGCTTTCTGTTTGGCCAGCCTCGCCAATCCCAGTTCTTCGAGCAGTTCTTCCAAACGCTCCCGGCGCTCCCGGCGAGAAATTGCCAGCGTTTCCAGAATCGCCATAATATTCTGTTCAACCGTCAGCTTCCGGAAAATTGAAGGTTCCTGCGCCAGATACCCCATTCCAATTCGTGCGCGCCGGAACATCGGCATATGGGTAATGTCAACACCACGGAAATTCAACTCTCCAGCATCGGGCCGGATCAGTCCCATTATCATATAAAAACTGGTAGTTTTACCAGCGCCGTTAGGACCGAGAAGTCCAACGACTTCTCCGGCGCAAACATTAATGTTCACACCATTGACCACCCGGCGGCCATGATAAGCCTTGACCAGATTTCTGGCTTCAATCAAAAGTTCTTTTTTTGTTTCGTTATTTTCCAGAGCAGGCATCTTCGTTTCTTCACCTTTCCTGGAATAACAGTATCATCATTTCGAAACAACGCCAAGTCAATTTTCAGAAAAAAAGACATTTTTTTGTACTTTGAACTTCCTCATTCCTCGGAAACATCTTTCCGCAAACAGCTTCTTATTCAGTAAAGACCGTCCCAGGCCATTATATGTTCCTTTTCCAGTTCAAATTTTATCGGAAAGCTGACAAGAAAAATTTTCCCTTCATTATTGCGTGGAGCTTCCCCGGAAAAAAAATTGCCATTACCTTTTTTTGATTTCCAACGGAAATGAAAGTATATTACAACTTGAACATGAACCTTGTAACTTCTTTAAGGACGATGACGCAATGAAACGCAACAACCTTTGCAAACTGGCGTTCGGGACGCTTCTCGCCGGGCTGTTGACTGCTGTCCCGGTATCGGCAGAAAGCACAAATCCTGAATATGAAAGCGCAATTCCCATGCTCCATGCAGAAATGATGTCTCCTGATTTCTGGATCCAATGTAATGGCAATTCTGACCAGGTGCTGCTGACACCGGAGGAAATGCAGGAATTCAACCGCCGCAGTTTCGCAAAAGCGTCCGTCCTTGCAGACGTTACCGCAATGCCGGATTCTCTCTCCGGAACAGAACTCAGGGAAATGATTACCAGCAGTTCGGTGCTGCCAGAAACACCACGATTCCACCTTGATGGAGCAGCATTTACGGCAGCAGAAATTGCCGCGTGGCAGGAAAACCTGAATCTTGATGCCATTCAAGAGAACAATCCAGTAGAATTTGCTCTGATCACCCGGCGCGGCATGATGCGCCGCTTTCCGACCTTTGATGAAGTCCGCGATTCCGACCTCGATGCGGAAATCGACTCCTTCGATGAAACCGGGTGCTTCCCGGGGGAAGCCGCAGCAATTCTGCACCGCTCTAAAGACAATCAATGGGCATTTGTTCAGCGTTACAACTACCGTGCCTGGATGCCGCTGGAAATTCTTGCTGTCGGCGACCGGGAAAGTGTGAAAAACTATCGAAACAGCAAAGATTTCCTTGTGATTACTGGGGCGAAAGTCTACACCGCAAATGTGGGCCGCGCAACGGAGCACCGCAAACAGATCAATGAACTTCAACTGGATATGGGGCTTCGTTTTCCGTACCTTCCGGCATTCAAAGGTGCGGTGGATACTATCGATGCTTCCGGCAATTATGTCATTCAACTGCCGTTGCGCAATGCAGATGGAACGCTTTCGATTGAACCGGCGTTAATTTCCCGTTCTGCGGACGTCAGCATTAATGCGTACTTGCCTTATACGGTCGGGAATATTATCCGGCAATCGTTCAAATTCCTCGGCGAACGCTACGGGTGGGGGGATGCGAACAACGCCCGCGACTGCTCCGGACTTGTCCTTTCCGTATATTCCTCGATGGGGATGCTCATGGCCCGTAACAGCTCTGAACAGGAATTTCAGA
>CALGPR010000273.1 GCA_937960425.1 uncultured Lentisphaeria bacterium | reverse complement strand
CCCCAAAACAGAAATTATTCTTTGGGTAAATAAACAAAAAAGTAAAAACTCCACAACATTTTTAATTATTTACACTACAGAAAAAATTAGTTTATCAGTCTGATGGCGGCGGATTGGTTGTATAGATTGTTTCTCCAGTACAATCATGATTGATTTGCGGGGATGCACATGAAAAGGTTTGTACACAATTAAATTCAACTCCATCCGGGCAGGAGTGGTGTTCATAAGTGTTGCATCTGTACCGGATTGGATGCGTACAGTCATAACTTTCTACTGCTTCTCCGCCGATCGGATCACAAATATATAACGGTTGTACCGAAGAACCTCGAGCCGGTGGGGTCAGCATGACAAACTTCGATGCCATCCCCAACGCGATCAACTTTCCGGAATTTGTAAGGAACTTACGTCGTTCCTGGTTAATTCCAGATTTATTTTGTTTATTTCTCATTATGCCTCCTTCTGATGTGCTGTTATGGAGTTTTTACTATTTTTTTCCTGAGATTTAACTGAGGAGAAAATATAGATTGCTTCTTCAAGAGACTTTTTAACCACTTCACAAAAAACACCGCTGAACTTAATTGATCCATCATTACAGGCACATTGCCAGATACACGGGCCATGGCAATAGCCCCATGCCCAACACTTGCCACAATGCGGTTGAATCGCCTGTTGATAACGATACCAAATGTCAATACATTTTTCCGTGTCCAACCCTTCAGTTACCGAGCCAATACCCCAATTCTCCATCCCTGCAAATTTGGCACAAGGGTACAATTTTCCATTCTGGTCGACAGCAACAACCCGAAATCCAGCACCACAAGCCATACCGTAAAGCGACGGAGGCAAAGTCCCTTCTTTTAATGCGTAATAAAAACTCCGCCCGGGAAAGAAATAAGGTTCTTTGCCAGCGAGCAAATCTTCTATAATTTCTGGAATAAATGCCGTATACTGGTCGGCGAAATCAACTATTTCCTCAGGAGTTAAGTCAACATCACTTTTATGCCCCTCTCGATTGCATGCCATCCCTAAAATTGCGGCATGAAACCCGAACTCTTTAAAAAAATCGACTACTTCAGAAATATTCGGCAGCGGATGCGCCAAAGTAGCCCGAACCCCTACCGAACGTCTGGCCATTAATTGTTTAATTTTTTTAGTCGCTAACTCAAATGATCCTGAACCATTTTTTTGCGGACATTGAGCATCATGGACCGATTGCGGCCCGTCGACACTGACAAGAAGACCAAAATTATATTTAACAATTTTATCCATACTGTCTTCGTTCAACAGCGTAGCATTGGTAGTTATGGAATATCCCACCTGCCGGTTCCGCAATTTTCCCTGTTTTAAAGAATATTCCAAGCAGTCATTCATCGTCTCCTGGTTCAATAACGGTTCTCCGCCAAAAAAAGTAATGGTAGATCGCTGTTGTGTTTCTTGAGACAAAAGTAAATCAACGGCTTGCCGTGCAACTTCTTTGCTCATTTTGCCAGTGAATTTCTGGTCAGGCGATACCGCACAATAACAATATTTACAGGCCAGATTGCAATCTTCCGATAAAATCAGTTGAACTTCAATAATTATTTTTTTTGTATAATAATCAGTCAAATGCTTTTTGATGTTTTCAAAGTTAAACTCACTACCGGGGGCCTCATTAAGTCCATTTTTGAAGAGAAGTTTCACGTCTTTTTCTGCATTTTTAACTTTTATCGCATTGTACTTCCCTGACATGATTAATTTTTTCGCGCTATCACGAGGGGAATCAAACATACAAAGTAAAAGTAAATCCGCTAAGAC
>CALGPR010000272.1 GCA_937960425.1 uncultured Lentisphaeria bacterium | reverse complement strand
CCTTTCGGTACTTCCGGAGCGGTAATGGTGGCAGCAAATTTTTCCGTATTTTCAGTGATATTAATTGTACTTTTTTCGCCAACCTGCTGCTTGACAAATTCTGTGAAAGTTTTCAGCATTTCTTCATCAAGAGCCTTGATCGCAGAAACATTCAGCACCGCACGACGGTTTTCTCGTCCCCAATCCGCCACAATTTTGGTGTCATCAAGGTGCAATTGGGCTGTATCCAGCGTAGCAAGAGAGCGATTAATTTCAGCTAACCGTTGCGCATATACTGCTTTTGCTGTTTGCAAAGCAGTTTCTACGGTGTCAAATTCCGCTTCCGACATAATTTGCTTCTTGCGCAGTTCGCTGATACGATTAAATTCCTTTTCCTTCAGCTCAATATCATATTTTGCCTGTTTCAGCTGTTCGTAATTGACTGCAAGTTCTACTGCAGCTTGGGTGCGGAGCTGAATGTATTCCACATCATCAATTTCCGCAAGCAAATCTCCCGGCCGAATTTTCTGTCCCAGATCTGCATGAAGGGCGTTCAGGCGTCCACCGACTTTGGGAGCTACTTCGTAGCTGCTCCAAGGAGCAAGCGTTCCGGTAAAACGGCGTACATCTCGAAGGTTTTCATGATCGGGAGCAACCACACTGACTGGAATGGCAACAACACTGCGTTTCTGGATATTTTCTTCTGCAATCTTTTTTTCATATACCTTATACCCGGTATAACCGCCTGCCGCCAGAACAATCAGCAGCACTACAAGCCAAAATGCTTTCATACTCTCTCTCGATCTGTTGAATTTTTTCTATGTCATGTCTCATCTTTTGCATGGGGAAAATGCAATAGTCCTTTAATATATCCATGATACGCCTTAACTCAAAAAAAATTGTACCAGCTTTTGCATTTTTTTCCAAAAAAACGTTCCCCTTTCTTTTTTTCCGCCTCAATGATGATACATTACGAAACAATGATAGAAAGGCAAAAAATTCATGCGGAAAAAAGATGTGGTTCAGCAACGAAAGAGAAGTAATCCTCACTTTAACTATGAGGATCAGTCTCGACGGGTTCAGCAACAACCGGCAGGGAAACGGATTATAAATCATTCCAAAGCAATGACTCAAGGGAAAACACTGTCGATTGTCATGGAAAAACTTTTGATAGCTGTATTTGCTGAACAACGTCCGGCAGACCGTGTTCTCAGTGCAATGTTTCGTGCCAATCGTCAGTTGGGAAGCCGGGATCGACGATTTATTAGTGAGACCGTTTTCGCTTTTTTCCGTTATCTCGGCATTACCTCTCTTTTACTTTCCCAGGAAGAATGGGCACTACTAAATTCTTCAGGAAAATTGCCCGATGATTCGCGTAAATTTGCAGCAATGATTGCAGGGACATGGTTTCTGGAAAAAGTTTTACCACGCCCCGAGGGCTTAATATTTTTCCTTAATATTCTTCATATCCCTTCCTGTGAACAACAGTTTGATGGCGATGAAGCCATACTCCATTTTGTTGCGAATGCTGCTGGAATTTCCCAGCTTAGGAAATCTTATTCCAAGGAATGTATCTGTCCTGATTGGATTTTTAAAGAATTACCTTTTTCTGAGCCTTCTCAACTTCAATCTTTTCTGGAATGTCTCCGCAACCGCCCTCCTATGTGGATTCGTGTTCAAACGGAAACTTCAGAAGAGATGTTACGGGAATTCCATGAGCTGGGTATTGTTCCTCAAGCACATTCCCGTTTGGACAACGCGTTCGCCTTGTATCGTCCAGCTGTGAATTTATTTACTTTAGAATCTTTCCGTACCGGAGCCTTTGAAGTTCAGGATCTCGCCAGCCAGTGCATCGGTGTTGTCGCTGCTCCACAACCGGGCGAACGCTGGTGGGATGCCTGTGCCGGGGCAGGAGGGAAAAGTCTACAGCTGGCATCTTTAATGAAGCGAAAAGGAACGGTTGTTGCTTCTGATATTCGCGGATATAAATTGGAAGAACTCAAAAAGCGGGCCCGTCGTGCCGGATTCTCCAATATTGTGATAAAAATATGGGATGGGAAAAGACTTAAAGAAAAACAACGGGGAAAATTTGATGGAGTTCTCGTCGATGCCCCTTGTAGTTGTACAGGAACCTGGCGTCGCAATCCGGATGCCCGTTGGAATGTGCAAAAAAAAGAAATCGCAGAATTTGCTGAGTTACAGCTTTCTATTCTGGAAAAAGCTGCGGAAGCTGTTAAAGCTGGCGGAACACTCGTTTATGCTACTTGTTCTCTTATTGCAACCGAAAATTCTGGCGTTGTCGAAAAATTCCTGGACAAACATCCGGATTTTTCTCCAGAGTTTTTTTTGCACCCTCTTACCGGAAAACCGGTTGAAGGAATGTTGCAGATTTATCCCTGGGATGCTGACTGTGATGGAATGTTTGTCGCTAAATTCCGCTTGAATGCAAAAAAAATACCAGTTCCAACAGAATAAAATAATACTTTTCTCTGGATTGAA